>DAIMZG010000047.1:0-11996 GCA_036734065.1 Catalimonadaceae bacterium | reverse complement strand
GCCGTCACCTCGTCCGACAAGGCCTGGATGGTGGCGGCTTGTTGCTGTACGAGCGCCTGCAATTCCTGCACCGCCTTCGTGAGGGGCACCACTAGCTTAGCGTAGCTGAGGGTGTAGTAATCGTCGGGATGCTGGGGCGGCGTAACGCCATCGAAGGCAAAGCCGAGTTTCTGCGCCGCCGCCGCCACTTCCTGGGCGATGAAGCCCGTTTCGACGGAACCCGTACCACCCGCCGAGTTGGCGTATTGGCCTTTGAGCTTGGTGCGATCCACCCGGTATGTGACAGGCCGCAGTCGCCCGATGAAGTCCAGCCCCGCCACGTTTTCGGTCACGTGGGTTTTGTAGCGACCATCCGAGAGCGTTGACCAGGCCACCTGTCCGCCAATGCTGGTGACGTCGGCATTGCCAATGCGCACCTGGTTGCTGGCCGTGATCGTGGCCTGGTGGCCAAGGGCTGTGCTGTTGGTGTACGAATTGGCGGTGGCGTCATTTTTGGCGTCGGCCCCGAAGTACGAGCAGTTTTCGTTGGTCAATCCGCCGAAGCCCGCATCGAAACCCATGGCCGTATTGCGGTTACCGGTGGTATTTTCCTGCTGGGCGCGGAAGCCCACAGCCACGTTCTTGACGCCCGTTGTGTTCTTGTTGAGCGCAAAAGCCCCGACGGCCGTCAGGTCGGCGCCGACGGTGTTCCGCTGCACGGCCTGGTAGCCCACGGCCGTGATGAGCGTGCCGTCGGTGTTTTCTTCCAGGGCGCGGTGGCCAATGACCGTCAGCCCAAAGCCCCGGAAGGGAGACGTCGAAGGCCCTCCGAAACCAAATCCGTACTGAGTAAACCGCCCGACGTTAAAGCCAATGGCCACGTTGAACGCATTGCCACTCCCCTCCAGCGCCGCCAAGGCATTGGTGCCGATGGCGATGTTGTTGCCCCCGGCCGTAATGGACTTGCCCGCCTCCAGCCCGAGCAGGACGTTATTGGCCCCCGTAGTCAGGCCGTTGCCCGCCGAGTCGCCGCCTACCAAGTTGTTGTTGGCGTCGAAGGTCACTACCCCGGCCGAAAGGTCTTGCCAGGCCGCGCCGTTGTAAAACCAAAAGCCGTCCTGGTCGGTGTCGTACACCAGCAGGCCCGTGGCGGGGTTGGCCACGGCCGTCCGCTGGGCGGTGCTGAGGCGCGGCACCAGCACGCCCTTGGTGGTGGATTGCACATCAAGCATGGCCGAGGGGTGCGGATCGCTGGGGGTGTCGCCGATGGAGACGCCCTGGGCCATTGTCGCGGCCGATATCAGGAGCATCGCTACGGTGCTGTACACAATCTTAGTGGTTTTCATAATTGGCGGGGATTGAGTAAAAAGCTATGGGAGCTTAGGGTTTGATGATGCGCATGGTTTGCTCGGTGCCGGCGTCGGAGGTCACCCGCACCAGGTACAGGCCGGGCGGTGTGCCCAGCGGTATGCGGAGCGAAGGCACGGCGCGCGTAGTGGCGTATTGCCCGATCAGCTCGCCGTTGGCGCGGTACACGCGCACGGTGATCGGGGTCAGGGGCAGGCCGTCGGCTTGCTGGAGCCACACAAAGTCCCGGGCGGGATTGGGAAAGACCCGGAGCTGGGCAGCGGGCGCTGGCCCAGCGGCGTGGGTCACCACTACCGATACGCAGCCGGAAGTATCGGGCGGGCAGCCATTGCGGGTGATGGCCACGGCGTAGCTACCGCTGGCCGCAGCGGTGTACGATTGTCCGGTGGCCCCCGCAATGGGCGCGAAGTTGTCCTGACAATCGAGCCACTGGTACCCCGCCGCGCTGGCTTCGTTGGCCGTGAGGGTACTGCCCGCCACCGTGATGGCCGTATCGGCCGGGGCGCAAAAGCGGAAGTTCACGTTGTCCACGTACGAAACTGACCCGCCGATGGCAATGGGGTTGGGACTGAGAAACTCGGGCGTACACGACAGCGCAAAGACGATGCTGTCGGGCACCAGCCCGGGCTGCAGCACGGTGACCGGGGCCGAAAAGGCGGTGTAATTGGCCACGTCGGCAAACACGCTGTAGGCCGTTGCCACCACCACGTCCTGGTTGGTGGCCGCATCGCGCCGGGTCATGCGGGCATAGACGGCAAACCCGCCGTTGAAAGTGGTCTCTTGCGTGAGCGGCCCCTGCCGGGTACACGTCCCCGCCGGAAAAGTGAGCGGTGCCCCGCTGGTGTGCTTATAAAACCCCTCGATGGCCGCGGGCACCGCCTCGAACGGATAGGCCACGGGCACCAGGGCCTGTACAAACTCTTCGGGTTCGAAAAGCCCCACGGCCCCGGACAAGAAGCCGTCGGAGGTTAGCTTGACCGACGACGTGCCCGCGTACACGTGGGCAGGGTCGGTTTCCTGCGTGACGTAGCTGGGTGGCGAAAGCTCGAAGAAATCGTCCGACGTGCCAAAACCCAGGGGGCGGTTGGTGCTGGTAAAGGTTTTTTCAAATGCGAAGGTATTGCTGGTATTCTGACAGGTGGCCGGATCAAAGGTGTTGCCCACAATCCGGTACAGCGTTACGGCCTGCGTTCCGAAACTTTCGAAGTCGCCGTTGGGCAGGTTTTGGGCGCTAATCGGGGCGCAGGGCAGCAAGGCCGCCAGGAGTAATAAGTTTTTCATCGCCAGATGAGGGGTTTGGGTAGGTAGCAGTTGTGGGAGCTATCGGGCGCGCGCCTGCACTTCGTAAAATCCGTAGATGATGCCGCCGGCCGTCACCCGGAAAACCTGGGTGGCGTCGTCGCGCGTGATGTCGGTTTCGTACAGGGCGCTGATGTTTTGATCAGGGTTATAGACCACCAGTTGCACCTTGTCGCGGTAGCGGTAGGCCATGCCCGCCGTCAGGCCCGCGTTGGGAGGCATGCCTTCCACCAGCGCGGCGGTTTGGTTGACCAGGTCAACTTTGGCCCAGCGCGCCAGGGGCCGATTGATCAGATCGGGCAGGGAAGCCGGTGGGGTCATAAGCACATTGGTGTAGGCCACGCCGTTGCCAGCGTACAAAAATCCCCCGTTGAGCACGATGCCGTCGGCCGCGCCCGCAAGCTGTCGCTGGGAAATGAAGGCGTAGTCGGGATCGAAGTCGTCGCGCCCCGCCGGAATTTTGAGGATGATGGCGGGTGTCGAAGGCCCGCCGCCCGGCTCCAATCCCAGTCCGCCCTGCGTGGGCACGTAGAGGTTGCCCGCCTCGTCCACGACGAGACTGTTAAAGCGCAAAAAAGGCTGCCCCGGGTACTTGGTATTAGGAAAAGTGATGTTCTTCAAAAACACGTCCGCGTCGGTGTCCACCACCGCCACCACCGCCCCTACCGGGCTATCGTAGAGAAAGGGCGGAAAATTGCGCCCCGTAAACAGGCAAGCGTAGAGGCGGTTGCCCCGTACGTAGAGCCCCGAATAGTAATTGGCCTGGTTAGCCGGAAACGTCAGCGCCGCCGACATGTCCACCTCCCCCAAACGGGTGAAGGTGCGCGGATCGAACACCTGCAAGTTGAGCGTATTGAAATCCACGTAGTAGCCCTTGGTTGAGTCGCGCACCACGATGGCTGACCCGCCGCCGAAAGTTTCGAGCGTGCGGCCGTCTACGGGCCGGAAGTTTTCATCAAGGCTGACGCGCTGGTAGCCGGGCCCGCCGAAGAGTTTTTGCTGATTCACCACAAATTCGCCGTAGGCCACGCCCCCCGAAATCGCCGGATAGGCCACCGTAGTGGGCAAGGCCGGGACGTTCAAATCGCCCGACGGAAAACTGTCGAAGCCCGTGACGAAGCCGTTGGCCGAAGAGCCGCTCCGCGTAAAAAGCACGTAGTCGGTGGCGGTGGTCAGGTCGGCGTCGTTGTCGCCGTCTTCCGGAAGTGGAATGGGGTCGTTGGTGGCGCAGCCCAGCAGCCACAGGGCGCAGGCCACCCGCAAGGGCCACGATCGGTACGCGCGGTATCTAGCTGAATACATAGCGCAGTTTAAGGTTGACCAACCGACCCGGCCGCTGTACGCGGAAGTTGTCGAACAGGTCGTCGTCGAACATATTCTGAAAGCGTAAGGAGGCACTCCAGCGCTCGGGGGCGCGGCGGTAGGTCAGTTCCAGCGAGTGGATGTGCTGGGTAGGGATAAAATTGGCCGGGTTAGAAAACACTTCCGCCTCGCGAATGGCCGAAAAGCGGTCCACAAAATCGTAGTAGTACGTCAGGCTCAGGCCGTCGCCCTCGCGTAGCCAGTCCCGCTTTTCCAGCGTCAGGTCGGCACTGCCAAACAAAGGCGGCAGGTTGGGCACGCGCGTCCCGATCAGGTCACGGTCGGCCTCTACGAGCGCGCTGCGGATGCGCACATCCTGGTAGGTAGCCGACAGGTTGGCACGCATAAACGGAAACGGTTCGCACGAAATGTACACATCGGCCCCCTGCACATGCACCCGCTCTTCATTAAAATACTGCGCCAGGTCGAATCCCGAAGCCAGCAGCACAATCCGGTCTTGCTGCCGGCGGACGAAGCCGTTGACTTCGGCGGCTAACAAAGCCTGGCCCAGCACCCGGGCGCGGTAGAACAAGCCCAGGTTGTAGTTGCTGCCGCGCTCGGGTTCAAGAAAAATGTTGGAGCGGATCGTGGTATTGTTGCCAAACAACTCGACCTCCTCGGGCAGGCGGTAGGCATATTCGTACGAACCACTCAGATGGGCATTGGGGTGCACATTGTACCTGAGGGCCGCATTGCCGCCGTGGTAGTGACGTGTGGTGCGCTGCTCTACAAATGTCATCTGCACGACGTCTTCGAGGCTAGTGGCCTCGGCGCGGTACAGGTAGCTTTTGTAGGTGAGGGTCGTTTGAAGGCGGTCGCCCCCCCACCGTCCGTCCCAGGCGGCCCCCGCGTAGTGTTGCTGCAGGTTGGCCGGTAGCCGTAGTACGTCGGCGGCCGGCGCTACAAAGCGGTCTTGGCCCCGGCGCCGCTGGTCAATGAGCAACTGGCTGAACGTGAGCTTGTGCGCCGCCGCCGGTTGGTAGATCAGGGTATTGCGACTGAGCAGCACCCGGCGGTCGAGCCGGATGTCGGCGGGCTGGCCCAACAATTCGGCGAAGCGGTTGTTCTCGGTGGCCAGCACCTGTCCGTACCAGTCGTAGAAACGCCGTGTGCTGTCGTACACGGTCTGCGCAAACTGGCCGTAGTAACTCTTCGAAGTGAATTGCACCCGATCGGCCCGCCACCCTTTGCGGTAGGTCATTCGGGTGGTATAGCCCCGCTCAGTTTCTACAACTTCGCCCAGGGGCCGCACCGGGTTGAACACCACGCCCGTTTGCACCTCATTGTAGAGGTCATTGTAGTTGATGCCTATTTGCAGGGCGTCGGCCCACTTCACGTGTCGCACCCCGGCGTACACCTCACCAAATACCGACCGATAGGCGCTGTGGAAGCGCCGCACCGCAATGATGTTTTCGGCCTGACGGGTAGTCTCGTTGAAGTCGTGCGCGCTGATCGGATAGTTGTTGTCCGAATAGTTGTAGAACGTGTTGGCCCCGGCAAAGAACCGTTCGCCCAGCGCCTGAAAATAGTGGGCCGACGCCCGGTGCGTGTTGAAAGAACCTACCTGATAGCTCAGTTCTAGGAAAGTGGAGTCGGGTTGTTTGGGCACGATGTTGATGCCGCCGCCCAACGCATCGGTGCCCACCTCGAGGGGCGTTACACCCCGGTACACGTCAATTTGCGCAACCTGATTGATGGGCAGGTTGCTAATGTCGAAGCCCCGCATCAGAAACCGGACGGGTACGCCGTCGTAGTAGCGGCGGACGGCATTGCCCTGTGCCCCCTGAATCGAGATGTTTACCTCGCTGCCCAACCCCCCAGCCTGGCGCACTCGCACGCCGTTGTTACGGTTGAGAATCTCCACTGCGTCGGTGCTGATGGCCTGGAAAGCCCGGGTATCAATGGTGGTAATGGCCAGCGGCTGTCGGCTCGTCCTGGTTTCGGCCCGCGCGCCCCTTACGGTTACCTCCTGCATCTGCCCCACCGCTTCTCCGAGGCGAATGTCGAGCGGCGGCGGTGGCTTATCCGTTCGCAGGTCGAGGGCAATTCGTTGTCCGGCGTAGCCCACGCCCGTCACCACCAAGGTGTAGGCCCCGGGCGCCACGCGGACGATCCGAAAGAAGCCCGTCGTGTCGGTGGCAGTTCCCAGCGCAGTGTTTTCCAGCACCACCGTGATGCCGGGCAGGCGTTCGCCGTTCTGGCTTCGCACCACGCCCGCTAGGTCGAGCCGCGCGCTTTGCCCGTACAAGCTCTGGCTTGCCCAACAGATAAAAAGCAACCACGTGCCCGCGCGGATCATGCCTCTTTGAAATGATTCTAAATAAAGGCAAACCTACACGTTTGCCGGGCAGGCAGCAAGTATTTTCAAGTAAAACTGACTCCCGAAACCTGCATTTACCGAGGCGTGAGTACGGAGGGTGGCGGAACGTTGGCTCTTCTCAGTGAAAAATTGTCTTTGTCTTGCAGTTCCGAGCCGATGCCCGCAGGGTCTTTCCTCCCCTATTGTTTCAAGATGGCTCCGCCCGAGTGCATCTTTGTGCTGCGTCAAGAGCGCGGCCCCCTGCGGTTTCAGCGTTGAGTTTGCTCACGCTGGCGCTGCGCATCCAAGGGTGGCTACCCACTCATAACGTCCATTTAGTCCGCCGTATTTTCCGAGAAAGTGCTGCTGTCCTACCCTACCCTATCACACCTTTACTTATAATTTATGTAATATTCTTTGCACACAACCCAGTAAATTGACATCATCATTTGAAATGTCTTTTATGTTTAAAATGTATAGTAAGCTAAGTATTATTAGAAAGTACAAGACTTCGTGGATTTTCATTTTGATTGATTTGTCAAATGAGTATGGTGCGCTTTGACCGTTTCTTTTGTAAGATTGTGCACACAAACTCTCATGCGGATGGCTACTACGTTGGCAATGCTCAATCTGAAAGGTGGCGTAGGCAAAACGTCGTCGGTGATCAACCTGGCCGCCGAGCTGCGCCGCCTCGACTACCGGGTGTTGGTCGTTGACCTCGATGCGCAAGCCAACCTCACCCAAGGGCTGGGCGTATCCGATCAGCTCGACCATACGCTCTACACGCTTCTCCGCCGCGAGCACCAACTCAGCGAGGTGCTCCTGACCGATTTCGCGCAGGCCGACCACCCCCACCTGATTCCGGGCACAATGCAGTTGGCCCTTATTGACCTCGAACTGGCCGCCCGCCCGATGCGCGAGTTGATCCTGGCCCGCGCCCTCGAGCCGTTGCAAACGGCCTACGATTTCATCTTGCTCGACTGCCCGCCTAACTTCGGGATGCTCTCGCTCAATGCCATCACTTCGAGCGACTACTACCTCATCCCCTTGCAGGCCGAATATTTTGCCGTCCGGGGGTTAGTGACCCTCACAACGGCCGTCCAGGAACTCAAACAGGAAACCGAGGCCCGGGTCAAACTGCTGGGCGTATTCCTGACGCGCTACAATGCGCAGAAAAACCTCTCGCGCGAAGTAGAAACCGAATCGCGGCGTGTGTTGGGCGACAAACTCTTTCGGCACTTTGTGCGCGAGAACATTGCCGTGGCCGAAGCGCAGGCCGAAGGGTGCAGCATTTTTTCCTACGATGAATTGCGCCAGAAAACGGGTCGGAAGGTCCCTCCCAGCAATGCGGCTACGGACTACCGGAACATTTGCGCCGAAATGCTCGAAAGGCTGGCGGCAGCGCAATAAGTGCTAGACAACAGGGGTGTCTTTGGTGTACGATACGCACTAAGCTGACAACCTGGTTAGTATGTTTAAGACAAATTAGATGTCTTATATGCTTTTGATGCATGATCCATCCTAACCCAAGCGTTACGCACGTTCACTCCATAAATGTGCTGGCATCAAACTTATGAGGACTTACACTTGACGATAGGGCAGTCCTCGGAGGTTTTTTCCTGACTTTGCGCAAGTCCTGTAACCATTGAACTCCTTTTTTGCGCCAACTACCGGAGCTACCCGATCTGCCGCGATACGTGCCGGTTCGAAGGCCTGCCCTTTTTCAACCCTCGCGGGCAGGCTTGTGGTTAGGCGGTGCGTCCTCCCCCCTCTCCTGCAGATGCAGCGTGACCAAATGTTCGGGGCCGAACTCGCTCGGCACATCCCGACCGCTTTCAGAACTAGCTTGGGCAGTCGGCACGCAGCTCCTGGATAGACTCCGAAATCTGCGTGATCGGTAAGGAAACAAAATGCCTACTATAGGTGCACGCAGCTTTTTTGGTTAAGATAATGCTACGTGTTTTCGCTTTATTAACTGACTAATACGCCATAATCGTAATTAGCATACAATACAATTAATACGTATTAAATGTATCAAGCATAGATAACATCCATGTCACATCCTTTTTAATGAATGTCTCTGCCACAGTCTTTCGCACCGAAGCCTGAGTCCTCGGTGCGGCCCGTGTGCAGCCACTCCCTGATATTCTGAAAATCTCTTTTGCTGAAGTCTGCGCATCGGCTACATGAATCCGCACGCGGCCCCATGTCAGCGCGTTCACTTGTCCGTCCTTCTCCGGAAGTACCTTCGCAGGCTCACGAGGTCAATGCGCAAAGGAATTGAATAGGTCGGCAGCCACACAAAGCTTTTCAAACAGCCTAAGCGTCTACTTCGTCTCAAAGGTATAGTTAGTATCAGACGATATTAATGTTAAATATGTATTAGCTGTCCTTGCTGTCCGGATTGTGTATTGACAAGAAAGTTGCAGTGAGTGTCACCCAGCACTTGGCTTATACGGCCCGGGAGTGACTATGCATTGCGACTTCGCATGCCTCCTGGCCGCTTGAATTGACTCCCTGACATCAGCGCCCAGCCGGGAGGCAGGCGTCACTTCGCACGTACAAAGCCCGCAGCAGCACTTTCTTAAATATCCAGATTCGGAACAGCGTCGTTTTCTAGATCGAAAACACTTCTGAATATCTATTTCTAATGTCCGACACATCGGATACAACTTGTATGCGTGCGACGTATGTAACAACAAAAGCATCAAATACAAAATAAATGTTTAATACAAATTAGTTGTCTCTTATGCACAAGACCACTCGCTGCGCCGGCTTTTGGTAGGGGCAGCCAGGGTGAACGTAGTAGTAAGTCCGTCCTAGGCTGAAAACTCAGTCCGTCACCAAGCGAAGTCGGAACGAAGTCCCCTGAAGTCCCACCACTACCGATTTTGTAGCTTTCGAAAGAGAGTCAGCCTAGCTTGAACAGGGCGTAGGTAGCCTTCCGGGACAGCCAGCAAGCACCTACTTCCATTCCCACGGGTTGTCTTTGCGGCGTTGTCAAGGATGCGTCAGCTCTCATGAGCGGGCGGATACCCCTTGAATCGAGTAGGACAGCATTGATTGCAAAACTTCCGTTGTTTCCCCGTGTCCGATAAAAACCTCCGAGCACTGCCTGATTGGTGCGCACGAGCTTCCAAGGGTTTGGGGTCAACATGCTTACAAATCTTGGGCGCCAATGGTGGTTATGAGTTGCCATCGTTCAGGTGGGCCAGCATTAAAGCGCACAAGAAGGGAGAATTATTGGACGTTCAATGATACTTTAACGTATTCGCCAAACTAGGTGAAGTTTACGTCAAATGCATAATAGACGCATAAAACGTTTTGTATGTCTAGATCGCTCTAAACGTGGTGGACATTGGTTTTGCCTGGTGCAAGAAGGGCTGATAGTTTGGCCTAAGTCAGCGCTACCTTAGGCCCGCCGCCAGGACAGGGTACGAAAACGTTTTTCGACATTCGGACATTCGGACACGGGACTACGGAACGGGATTCCGGCCGGATAGACTTGCCACCGCCAGGGGGGCCAACCCAAAGGCCGACTGGTTACCCTGCATAAGTTAGTTTATGACACATTCTATATGTAAAAAACATATCGTGCGTATAAAAAACTTTGACTGTTCGATACGACCGCTGCGCCAGAAACCTTCGGGACGTATTATGAGGATCTCCACCCAATAAGTAAATGTATTATACTAATTGGCCGTTCTATGCGAATAAGACAAATGTTGCGTCAAAGACTTTTCGTGCTTATTATGCGTCCCTAAAAGATTAAACATCCAGGTTGTATGAAAGAGCCCCGTTCTCGCTTTGGCAATCAGCTCAACAGTGCGCTGCGTAATTTGCCCGATATTCGAGAAGAACCCAAGACGTCCGCATCGGGCGAAGAAGCAGAAGTTGCAGAAGCCCGCCTCTCAGCCAAGGTGCATCGTCATCTGTACGAAATGATGGAAAGAGAGGCTTTTTGGGAGCGTACGACAATGAAGGACATCCTCAACGAGGCACTGGCCAGTCGTTATGAAGCTCGCTCGTTCGAGGACATCCCTGAGAACAAACGCCCGCGCAAGCGAGGGCGTCGGCCCAAAAGCTGAGTGCAGAGCGCATAGAGATGCCGTGACATAAACAAGTTTATGTTAATTTGATTGGTGTAGATGCAGGTACGGCTACGCGCGCGTCGTTCCAAAACTTCTCCTGTTCTTGTCTAGGGTCGGTGAGTGGTTGTCGGACCGTTCGGGTAGGAGTGGGGAGATTTCGCTCGGGCTGTGCGGTGAATGGCCGCCCGAAATGCAGTCCTTTTCCTAAAATAGTTAGGCACCTCCCGTTTAAACGACGCAGAAAACGCAACGATTAATCTTCAAAGGCAACGAATAAGCCGTATATTCGCCGCATAATTTGCGACGAATGAAGGCTTTTATACATCAAAATGAAAATTGGCCAACCTTCACTTGGAAAAATGAGGAGATAATTCATGTTATGAGCGAAGCGAGAAATCTTCAAGGAAGGCTTCTCGGGAAAATGGAATCTCTGGGATTTGACCTAAGAAACGAAGCCTTGCTTAACACTTTAACACTCGACGTACTAAAAACGTCAGAGATAGAAGGAGAATATTTGGATCCTGACCAGGTTCGTTCCTCCATTGCCCGCAAATTGGGAATGGAAATCGCTGGTTCCGTTGAATCGGACAGAAATGTAGATGGTGTGGTCGAGATGATGTTGGATGCCACACAAGATTGTTTTAAACCCCTAACCATCGAAAGACTCTTTGACTGGCACGCGGCATTATTCCCCACCGGAAGAAGCGGTATGTACAAGATTATTGTCGCTGATTGGCGAAAGGATACGACCGGACCCATGCAAGTCGTGTCAGGAGCTTTGGGAAAGGAGAAGGTACATTTTCAAGCACCAGATTCAATACTGATTGAAAAAGAAATGAAACAATTTTTAAATTGGTTTAACAACAACTCAAAAACCGACTTAGTGATAAAGGCGGCCGTAGCTCATTTGTGGTTCGTGACTGTACACCCGTTTGAAGACGGAAATGGCAGAATATCCAGGGCCTTGTCGGATATGTTATTGGCACAATCGGATAAAAGTAATCAGCGCTTTTACAGCATGTCTGCACAAATTCGGATTGAAAGAAAGCAATACTATGAAATACTGGAAAAAACACAAAAAGGGAATCTTGATATAACCGAGTGGGTAAAGTGGTTCTTAAATTGCCTAATTAACGCCTTAAAATCTACCGACTCGACGCTGCGTAACGTATTATTTAAAGCGGAATTCTGGACTCATCATTCAAAAACATTGATAAATGAAAGACAGAAAAATATACTCAATAAGTTATTAGATGGATTTGATGGAAAATTGACTTCATCGAAATGGGCAAAAATTGCAAAATGCTCAAAAGATACTGCGATCAGGGATATAAACGATTTGGTAGAAAAAAACATCTTGCAAAGGAAAGCTCCGGGAGGAAGAAGTACAAATTATGAATTGAAGTCTGTCAATCGTGCGCCCCAGTCAGATTTGGGCCACTGACGTCCCCTCGACAGCGATCACAGGGATTTACCGTCGGATGATTGGGGAGGAGCACAACAAGTAGTTGTACCTCAGGCGCGACCATTGGTTCCTCTGGTAGTTTTGCAAGTGTTTTCACGTCAGGGATGGGAAATTGGTTGTTAGGCGGGTAAAG
>DAIMZG010000046.1:0-12072 GCA_036734065.1 Catalimonadaceae bacterium | reverse complement strand
CGCCTTCGCCTTCACCCTCGCCTTCGCCTTCACCCTCGCCTTCACCCTCGCCTTCACCCTCGCCTTCACCTTCACCCTCGCCTTCGCCTTCGCCTTCGCCTTCGCCTTCGCCTTCACCCTCGCCTTCGCCTTCGCCTTCACCTTCGCCCTCGCCCTCGCCCTCGCCCTCGCCCTCGCCTTCACCCTCGCCTTCGCCTCCTGGATCTTCTTCGTTGACGATTGCCAAGTCTATCTCCTGACAACCATTGGCATCAACTACCAAGACCCCATAGGTACCCGGAGCCAACCCCGTGATCTGAGCAGTAGTAGCGCCATTTCCCCATGTAATGCTGTAATTGGGCGTTCCGCCCGTGATGGATACCGAAGCCGTGCCGTTACTTTGTCCCGCACTGGCTGGCGTAGCCTGGGTAGTAAGTGCCAACGGCGGTGGCTGGCTGATGACCGCGTTAGCCACCACTTGCTGACCCGCAGCATCGGTAACAGTTACCGAATAGGTACCTGCGGTCAGGTTGCCGGCTTGGCTCGTCGTGGCGCCGTTGCTCCATAAAAATGTGTACGGAGTAAAGCCGCCCGATACATTTGCCGTGGCCGTACCATTGTTGCCACCGGCACAGCTTACATTGGTCGTCTGAATGGTGACGGTGGGCGTGGTAATGGGGCCGCCACCCAAAATGTAAGAGAGCAAGAGCTGGGTTGGATCCTGCTGATCAAGATCAACCCGGAAAACTGCCCCCAGCGGCACGAAGTTGTGTTGGAGGAACGGGTCAATGTCTACCTCGAACTTATTATCGGCGTAGTCCACAAAACCGCTGTCGGCCGTGGCGATCACCCACGTATTAGGCACGAGGGGGTTCCAGTTTTCAAGCGGGCCGGGCACGTTCTGTGACGTAAGCGAACTGACCTGCACCACGAAGGGATTTTGCGGGGTCGCCTGCACAAAAATGTTTTCCGAAGCCGCGATCAAATCCCAGCCGGGATCTTGTCCCTCGGTGCCGTCATAGAGGTTGATCTCCCAGTCGTACAGGCCATCGGGCTGAAAAAAGAAGTTGGTGCCCGATTGCGTGCCGGGGCTATTGCCCGGATCGAAGTCCGGGTCAGAATTGACCGCATCGGCGATGGAACCGATCAGCCCGGGCACTACGTAGCCGTAGTAGAGCACCGAATCGCGGTAAGAAACCGAGTCATTGACCACCACAAAAAACTCGGGGTCTTCGGCGAGCTCGTCCACCTGTAAAAGCTCCTGCCGCAACTCTTCGATGAAGTCCATCTGGTCGCGGAAGTACTGGAAGCGCGTTTTGGTTTCGATCAGCAGCCCGACCGGGAAAGAATTGAACCGAAAGTTTTTGAAGGCCGCGTTGATGGTCAGCAGCTCGCCGGGCCGAATGTCGCGGGCCACCATCTCGGCCACGTGGGCACCGTCTTCGAGGTCTTCCACTTCGTATTCGAAGTAGTCAAGCGTGGAATCGCGCTCGGCGGGCGGCACCAGGTCGGAAGGCTTGCGCAACTTGGCTGAAGTGGTGAGCGATACCATCTCGGCAAAACCCGGGAAAATGAGGGATACTTCCGCGTAGGGAATGTCCACGTTGGTGTTGCTACGCAGCACAAAGCTGTACACGCCCGTGCTGCGGGCACCGAGGATCTGGGGCGTTTCTGCATTGTATTCGATGGCCAGCGGACGGGGTACTTCCACCGTCAGGGCCTGGGTCAGCAACACGGTTTCGTCCGGATTGACGGCCACCAAGTCGTAGGTACCCGTCGGCACGTTCACCAGGTTCCAGCGCAAATCGGCTTGCATGCTGCTGAAAAAGGTGCTGATCTGGGCAGAAGCCAGGGCCGTGGTGCCCCCCGCCGTGCGGAGCTGAAAGTCAGTTTCGGGGCGGAAGCCCGCCCCCCGAACCCGCGTGGTGACCCGGCCTTGCCCCACCGTGTTAGGGGCCACACTCAGGATCGAAAAGGGCAAGGTCTCGGCTTCTAGCGTAACGACCTGCGCCCCGAAGAAAGGAGATTCCGTCGTGACGAGGATGTAATAAGTGCCCGCCTGGGTGGTGGGCAGCAATACCTCGTGCGTAGTGCCGGGTTCCGTCTGGCTGGCGTCGAAGTCGTTGGGCCGCGGGATGCGTTCGTAGGCCACGTACACCTGATTCTGACCAGCGGCCTGGTTGCTGCCCAGGCGAACGATCATGTCCAGGTTGGCCCCCACCGTGACGCGGTAGTAGCGCGATTGCCCCTGGTCGAGTGGAAAGCTGCGCGGCACGCCCAGCGTGAGGGCGTCAATGGTGACGGCTAGGGAGTCGGAGGAAACGGCCGCGTTGTTGGCGAAATTATTCTCGGAAATCGTGTTGGTCGTGTTGGTCTGGCCAATGCCGAAGTAATCGCCGGGCAGTACGCCGGGCATGGGTGCGCGTACGCTATCGAAGAGGCTTTCCCCAGGCTGTAGCTCCACGTAGCGATTGCGTACGCCGAGCAGGGAGCTGGTCAGCGGATCGAAAGCAGCTTGGTCGGCAAAGAAAGCGGCGCTACGCAACTGCCCAATAGCAGGGGCCGAACCGACGTTTTGCAGCCGGTAATTGACCGTCACGGGGAAGCCCGGTTGGATGCTGTCGGGGAGGGGTAACAGCTCAATGGCCAAATCGGTGGGGACGGGTGCCACCACCGTAATGACCCGGGCAAGAAGGTTATTATCTTCCCCGTTGTATTCGAAAATTTGGTTGCTATGGTCGGCTTCGGCCACCACGAAGAAATTACCCGAAATATTGGCGGGCACGGCAAAAAGCAGCGTATCGGTGTACGAGTCGCCGATACCCAGGGGTCGCTGCCCGGCGCGTGTGCGCTGCAACCGGTAGTTGCCCGTATTGTCGGGGGTGTTGCCCAGCGTGATGCCCACGCGCCAAGGCCGGTCCAGTACAGCAGTACCTTGGTTGAGGATGGTGTAGACGACCGCCATCTGCGAGCCGGCCAGCACCTGCGTAGGGGCGCTGAGGGCCGTGACGGTCAGGTCGGGCGTTTCGGGAATTTCGATCCGTACCGGGCGCACCGCCAAATTATTGGCGGGTACCGTATCGTTGGTCACGCCCGATCCCACGCGCAGCAACAAGAAGAAATCGCCGCTCAGGCCATTGGCCAGCACGCTGCTCAGGAACTGCGGGTTGTAGCCCTCCCCAGCGCGCAAACTACTGCTTTGGTTACGCAAGGCGATAAGGACATCATCAGTCGAGAATACGGCATCGGTGGAAAGGTATATCCCATCCGACCACCCTGGCCGGTTTGTAATCCCGCTACCCAGGTTGAGCACTTCGTAATTGAGGGGTACGGTGCTCCCGGAAAACACCGTGTCGGGGGCCTGAAAGCTGACAATGGCCAGGTCAGAAAATACGGGCTCGAGCCAGAGGGGCGCCTCGGCGATATTATTACTGTCACTTTGCAACTCGAAAACCTGATCGCTTTGGTCGGTCACCACCCGAACCGATACGTCTCCCAGTACCTGCGGCGGCCACAACAGCGTCCGGGTACGGGTGTAGCTGCTGCCCGGTGCGAGTGCTTGCTGGCGACTGAGGCTGGCCACTTCTAAGACTGAGTTCCCCTGACGGAGCGTGAGCTGATCCTGCCATTCGGGTGAAGCGGAAGCCCCCCCTACGTTGGTCACCACGTACTGAATGGTGATGGAATCTCCTTGCTGGAGGGTGTCGGGTATGACCAATTCTGTAACGGCCAGATCTGGGTAAGGCGGCAGCGTCACGCTGATGGGCGCGCTGCGCCGCAGGTTATCGGCCGTCAGGCCCAACTCGAATACCTGGTTATTGTCGTCGGCCCGTACGTACACGTAGTGCGTACCGCTGATGCCCGGTGGCAGGGTAAACGTGCGCGATTCCGTGTAAAAATCGCCCGGCAACAGGGGACTGGTGCGGAACACGGACGCCGCCCCCAGCACGGTTACTGAATCGGGATGAAAAACGGGGGCTTTCGAGAGAAATACCCGGTCAACCCAGCTCGTGTTAGGCGGGGCTGTAGCCCCTTCATTGTCCACCCGCCAACTGACAGTAAGCGGCTGGCTGGCCTGCGCCGTGGCGGGGGTATTAACTTGCGTAGTGACCAGGTTGGGCGGCGGCGTCAGGAAGATTTGGACGGGCAGGCCGCGGCTCACATTGTTGTTGTAGCCGCTGGTGGTCTCGCGCACCAGCCGGCCGTCGTTGGTTTCCACGTAAAAAAAGTACGTACCCGAAAAGCTTACGGGCACCACCACGCTCACCTGCCGGATATAGGCGCTGTCAATATCCAGAAAATCGGGGATGGCAAACCAGGCACTCGCCTGGCACGCAACGCCGAGGGCCGCCGCCCGAGCCGAACGGAGGCGTATCACCTGCGTGGTGAGCAGGGTAGCCGTCTCCGGATCGAATACGCTATCGGGGGAAATGTATATCCGGTCGCGCCAGAAGCCTTCCGAAAGGTTGCAGGTGGCACCCGAGCCGGGAAACCGCCCCCGGGCCAGGGCATCGCCTTCGTTGCGTACCAGGTACGTAACGGTGGTGGTATCACCCGAAAAGAGGGTAGTAATGTTGCCGATCTGCCGTACGCGGAGGTCAGGGAGCACCGGAAAGGTCACTTCGATATTCACGCCCGGCACCACGGCCACGTTGTTACTTGCATTGGTCTCCAGTACTTGGTCGCCATTGTCGGTTTTGATCAGCACCCGGTAGATGCCCAACAGGTTTTCTGGCACCGTGAAGGTGGCCGTCCGCTGATAGACCTGGCCGGGTAGCAAAAAGTTAAGGTTGTCCACATCGCCCAACTTGAGGTCATCACTACTTAGCAACGTGTCGAAAGAGAGGAAAACGGCGTCTTTCCACGTCTGCGACCCCGTGCTGCCTGGCCCCGCGTTGATCACCTCCCAGGTGAGGGTCAGCGGATCGCCCGCAAACACCGAGGCGGGTGCCACGGGGTTGCGAACCTGCAAGTCGGGCAGTTCGCGCAGGGTAAACGTAGCCGTATCGCTGGCCGTGGCAAAGCAGGTGTTGCGCGCCACTACTTGCCAACGGTAAGTCGTGCCGAAGCTCAAACCGCTGTTAATTGAACGGTTGATGGCCGTTCCGCTGGAAAGGGGCTGCGAAGGGCGGCTCTGTCCGGCAGGCCAAACGAACAGGTCATAAAGCCCCGCATTGGTAGCGGGTAACCACGACAATGTCAGTGGTAGGTTCAGGTTGACCGCTCCCGACACGGGCTGGAGGCCAATGGGCGCCGCCGGGGGCACAGCGGGCACCACCACAATTGTTACACTGTCCTCATACGTACAACCTGCGGCATTGGCACTGCTCACCACGACCGTCGTGGTAGCGTTTGGGGTTAGGGTGATGCTGCTGGTGGTGGCACCCGTTGACCAAAGGAATGTACTGGCGTTTTGTACGCTCAGCGTGACCGAGTCGCCCTCGCAAACGGCCGTGCTGGGAGCCACTACCAACGCGGGAACGGGCAAGGAGGAGATGGTAAACGGCACGGAAAAGGCCGTACAGCCCTGACCGTTGGTAAAGCGGGCTACGTACTGACCCGCCGAGCTGACGCTCAGCGTTGAAGCCGAGTCGAGGCGGGTAAGCACTCCGCCCGATTGCCGAAACCAGACCACGGCGCCGGGCGCGTTGGTTTGTAGCACGGCCGTTTCGCCCGCGCAGAGCAGGGCGTTGCCCGACAGCACCGAAATAACGGGTGCGCTGGGGGCTGGCAAGACTGTCACGCGTACCGAGTCAATGAGTAAACAGCCGTTGGGGTCGGTGATGGTAACGGTAAAAGTAGTGCTGACCGCCGGGCTGACGCTCAGCACCGCCGCCGTCGGGCCGTGGGCCCACTGGTAGGCCACCCCGCCGAAGGCCGCGATGACCGTCGGGCTGCCCGGACAAATGGCCACGTCGGGCGACACCCCCGCATTGACGGGCACAGCTGCCGGGAAGGTGGTGACGAGCGTATCGTTGCCGGGATTTTCGTCGCCAGGCAACTGGGTGTAGGCCGTAAGGGTATAGGCCTGATTGCCCGTCAGCGCGGCCGGTGCGTTCCAGGTGAAAGTGGCCACAGCCCCCGGAGCCAGCGGTCCCGTGAAGGTTTCTGTTACAGCCGCCGCGTCATCCACTCGGTACGAAACCGGAAAACTGCCCAGCGTGTCGTTCCCGTTGTTGCGGATACGGGCGCGCACCGTCGTTTGGGCCGAAAAATCACACCGCGTGGCGGGGGCTTCTAGGCTCAGCAGTTGCGCGTCGAGGGCCACCACGGGCAGCACATTGAAGGAACGCGTCACGGGCGGGGCGGGATTGACATTGTCGTTGCCCCCTTGGGTCGCTTCCAGCACTACAGTGCCCGGCGTACCCGTCAGCGTCACGACCAAACCGCTCACAGTGGCGGGTCCGCTCACCACGGCCAACGTAACGGGCAAACCCGCGCTGGACGTGGCCGACACGGTGAACGGCGGCGCGTTCTGGTTTCTGTCAGGTACCGACGCCACCGTCAGCACCTGATCGGCCCGCTCGATCCGGAACGTGTCCGACGCCGACCCTACGAAGTTAGGATTGCTCACCGTGGCTGTGACGGCGTAGCTGCCCGCGTCAATGGCCGATCCGCCGCCTGCAAAGGCGAAGGTCACGCCCAGCCCGGCGGGGACGGTGCTCACCGCTGGTACCTGCGCGCTGCCCGTGTAGGTGGCCGTCAGGTTGGTGAAGGTCACCGTCGCCGGGGCGGGCAGCACCTGAAAGGTGCGCTCGACAGGCGGGGCGGGATTGAAGTCGGCATTGCCCGCCTGCGTGGCGCGGATCGTGACCGTACCTACCGAGGTGATGTTATACTGGCTGCCGCTGGTGAATCCGGGTCCGCTCACCACACTGAAACTGACGGGCAAACCCGAAGTGGCCGTGGCCACTAGCGGCAAGGGACCGCTGCCGAAGACTTGGTCGGCAATCGGGTCGAAGGTGATGACCTGTGTCTGGGTCAGATTAACCGGAATAACGTTGGAGACGGGCCCCTCACCGCAGGCAGTTGCAAAGCGTGCCGTATAGAGGCCCGGCAAATTGGCCTGTAACGAAGCTCCCGTACCCACTAGGGTATCATTTCGAAACCAACGTGTAATGGCGAAGGGAACGTTGGTGCTGGTGCTCGTGAGGGTTTGGCCATTCAAATTGATAATGGGCGCCTGGGTAATGGGTATTTCTACTCGGAAAGTCCGGCTGCTGAAACTACCCGGTCCACAGGCATTGGTAGCCCGTACGCGCACTGAAAATAGGCCGAAGGCAGTCCAGTTTACTACCACACTCGTCCCGATGCTATCGGATAGCGTACCTCCGCCCGTAAGGGACCACGTATAGGTAAATTCGGGTGAAGGATTGGTGACTGCAAGAGTGACCTCTGTACCCACGCATACGGAAGTAAAGGATGGGCCGTCAAGTTGCGGACTGTTGGGCGGCACCCGTATTGTCAACGCCGAACCATTGGGAGCCGACGTATCAGCGGGTGAACTGGTCAGTACCCGCAGACGGTAGCCCGACCCTTCGGCCGTGCTGAGGGGGAGGGCTACTCGCAGGGTGGTGCTCTGGTTGCCGCTCTGGGTGCCGAGGTTGACGGGGTTGGCGAAACTGCCGTTGGCGTTGGAGAGCTGCACCGTAAAGATGTTGTTGCTGCCAAAAGGCCCGTTTAGTACCACCGGGACATCCACTGTATCGCCCGTGCAAAAGGGGCTGCCCACCACCTCACCTACGTTGATAAACAGCGCCGAGTCTCCTTCTACTTCGAAGGAGCGCGATTGCGTCAGGCTCCAGCGCCCGTTTTCATCCTGAAAGCGGACGTAGAGCTGGTGTACCCCGACCGATATTTGGCTCATGTCCAGGGCGAAGAGCAGCGAGTCGAGGTTGGGTGCTGGTGTGATCGAAATACCAATGCCCGCCCCAAATCCGGGGTCTTCATCCACAAAGTATTCGCCCCCGACCAAGTCGGGGAGAATGGCCCCCGCCGAACTGGGCTGTTTGAAAAATGTTCGGGTGCTGATTAGCCCCCACTGTCCGTTGGCATCCCGAGCCCGCACGTATAGCTGATGAAAGCCGTCGGTCAGGCCGTTTACGCTAAAGTCAAAAGTAACATTCTCCAGGTTCGTGCCGGCTGTGACGGGCACATTGATACCCGCGCCAAAGCCTGGATCGTCATCGACGAAGTATTCTACCCGGTTGACATTGGCTATCGTGCCCCCAACGGACGATTGCTTAAAAAACGTTCGGGTATTGACCAGTCCCCACAGTCCGTTGACATCCCGGGCCCGCACAAATAACTGGTGAAAGCCGTCGGTCAGGGCGTTCACACTGACGTCGAAAGCTACGTTGTCCAGGTTAGTCCCGGCCGTAACGGGCACATTCGTGCCCAATCCGAAACCCGGATCGGTGTCTACGAAATATTCTACCCGGTTGATGAGGGGTTGAGCCGCTAGTGGGCAAAGCCAACCCAGGAAGGCCAGCACCAGCAGGGCCGCCCGTTGCGATCGGTTCGTTGTCAGCATGTATGGGGTGGTGAACAGGTGTGGGGGAAAGTGGGCTTCTGGTATTGTTGAAGTCCTACTTTTAGTCCTGAGTCTGTACGCTTAAGGTCACGCTTATTGGGCTGTTGTTACTTCCTACTGCTTGCGACTGTAGAAAATATATGGTGGGCACGGGGGGCAAGCCCGAAAGCTTATAGGGCGTGTTGCCATCGAACATCCCGGCATCGCTACCTTCGAAGCCTCCCCCGGCTGCGGGCGAGTTGGTCGCCAACTGAAATTGCCCATCGGTGCTGTTGCCCGTTGCCCCGACGAAGACCGTGCTCATGTCCACATTGCTCTGGTTGCCATTGGTGGTGCCAAACTGCGTCGCATTGCCAAGATTATGCTCCAGCAAATTGCCCGATCCGCCAAGGATACCCGATGTCATGATATTATTGAGGTACAGACAATCCGTTGTAGTTACGTTGCCTGCGATGACATTATTTTGGATGAGGGCCCCGTTGCTGAGGGTATTGAGGCTCATGGCCACAAGGCGGTTATTTGTAATTATCAACCCACCGACCGCTACGCTAAAATTTCTGATGCCCACATTGAAATTTTGGGTGATCAGCGTATTGCTGGTCCCTGTGGTAAGATTAACTGTACCAGTAAAACAGTTAGTAGGAAAGAGGTTACGTCGGATTAAGACATTGGGTACGCGCACTGTAATGGTCGCGCAAATATTAAACTCTACTCCTTGAATAGAAGAGCCGATCGATCCATTCTGGAAGTCTATGGCGCCTACCTTAGCCGTTTGGGTGTTGGCCTGCGTATTGGGGTTCTGGGTAAGAAAATAGCCCGGCCCGATGATGTGCAGTTGCTTGGTGAGCGCCAGGTTACCGTATGAAAAGGGAGAGCCTTCGACGTGGAGCGTATCGCCGCCGCTGGCGCCGTCGTGGGCAGCCTGCAAAGTGGAGAAGTCAGCGTCGATGCCTGGGTTGTTGTTCACGCGCAGGATGGCACCAGAGGCTGAAAATCCCCACGAGACGGTCAATAGTACAATACCGAACAGTATTACATTTTTCATGACTTTGACATTAAGTAAGTAGATAGGTTGGAGAACTTGAAAATTCGCTTGCTGATAGCTGCTTTTGCCAAAAGTAGTGAGTCTGATAAAGGAGCGCTATCCCCGATTTGGGGGATTTTTCTTCTTGGTTTCTAAATAAGAAATTACCCTCAGCCCCTTAGGCCCCGGAGCAGGTGAGGACGAGGGGAAGAAAAGCAAAAAGCCGCCCCCCAGATCGGGAGGGCGGCTTCGCATTACCTGTTCACTTGCACGTTTACTTACCGCCGAATCACCAACTTTTCGGTCTGGGCGTGGGCGCCGTCCTGCACGCGCAGGCTGTACACGGCCGTGGGCAGCGTGGACACGTCTAGCTCGGCCGACGAGCCTGTTGCTGACACCTGCCGCACTTGTCGGCCCAGGGCGTCGCAGAGGGTGATCGTGCGCGAGGTAGTCGGCGCGGCCCATCCGCTGACGCGCAGCCGTTCGGCGGCCGGGTTGGGATAGACCACCACGGCGGCAGCGGCTGGCCCAGAATCGGCCAGGCTCACGGGCGGCTGGCGCAGTTTCAGGATAAAAATATCCCCTTCTCCTGCCGAAGTGAGGTTGAAGGTGCCCGGCCCGGGGTCAAAGTCCACGATTTCTTTAAAACTTCCAGTGATGTACACATTGCTGCCGCCGTCAAGGGCGAGGGCATACCCAACGTCACCATCGGTTCCGCCCAGGCTTCTGGCCCAGACAAAGTTGCCTTCTGCATCAAGTTTGGAGACGGAGACATCGTCAGATCTCGCCGAAGCAAGGATAAAAGTTTCTGGTCCGGGGTCGAAGTCCGCAGTTCCTCGGAAATAGCCAGTAGTATATACATTATCCTCCCCGTCGAGAGCGAGGCCAAGACCGACGTCAAAAGCTGTTCCGCCCATTTGTTTGGCCCACACGAAGTTGCCGTTGGCGTCGAGTTTGGAGACAAAGATGTCCGCACTTACCGCCGAAGTGAGGTTGAAGGCACCCGGCCCGGGATCGAAATCGGCGGTTCCTGCAAATCTTCCGGTGGTGAAGACATTGCCCGCCCCGTCGAGGGCGAGGGCATAAACTTGGTCAAAACTTGTTCCGCCCATTTGTTTGGCCCAGACGAGGTTGCCGCCCGCGTCGAGCTTGGCGATAAAGATGTCACGACTTCCTGCCGAAGTAAGGGTGAAGGTTTCCGGCCCGGGGTCGAAGTCAGCGGTTCCTTCGAAACTCCCGGTGGTATAAACGTTGCCCGCTCCGTCGAGGGCAAAGGCAAGACCTACGTTATAATCCGTTCCGCCCATTTGTTTGGCCCACACGAAGTTGCCACCTGCGTCGAGTTTGGAGATAAAAATGCTAATGTCTCCCGCTGAGGTGAGGTTGAAGGTATCCGGCCCGGGGTCGAAGTCCACAGTATCCCGGAAAGACCCGGTGGTAAAGACATTGCCCTCCCCGTCGAGGGCGAGGTCAAAACCGACGTCAAAACCTGTTCCGCCCATGCGCTTGGCCCATACGAAGTTACCGTTCGCGTCGAGCTTGGAAACGAAGATATCAAGATTACCCGCCGAAATGAGGTTGAAGGTACCCGGCCCGGGGTCGAAGTCCACGGTTCCCTGGAAGTACCCGGTGGTGTAAACATTGCCCTCCCCGTCGAGGGCGAGGGCATACCCTTGGCCAAAATCGGTTCCGCCCATTTGTTTTGCCCATACGAAGTTGCCATCGGCGTCGAGCTTGGAGACAAAGATGTCAAAGTTCCCCATCGAAGTCAGATTGAAGGTATTGAGCCCGGGGTCGAAGTCCACGGTTCCCTGGAAATACCCGGTAGTGTAGACGTTGCCCGCCCCGTCGAGGGCGAGGGCACTGCTGTCGTCCTGTTCCGTCCCGCCTATTTGTTTAGCCCATTCGAAGTCTTGGGCGTAGGCGCTGCTGGCCAGCAGCCAGTAGGTAATGAAGCATAGAAGCTTTTTCATAGGGTATGAGGAGGAGTGTACTTATCCTTTTAGTGCAAAGAGTCAGGATCTGCCTTACCTGGCTGGCGGAGGCTACCGCCTGGCGAGGGGTGGGCAGCCCCCGCGTATCCCACTGCGGAGAGGCGGGTATTATTTCAAGTAACAAGGCAAAGACGGAAAGCCACCCGGCACTTCCGAAAAAGGCACTGGGGAAAGAGCAAAGCGGAAATACGATTAAAAAACGATGCTTCGCGGGGTTCTCAAAGCCACATTTTAAGTTGAAAACCACCGTGAAAATGTGCCTTGGGTGATGCGCACCCGTCACGCTTTCCACCTTTGATTTGTATTCATATTACAGGGACTAAAGTACCGTGCTTTTGTAGGCGGCGCTATCCCCACATTAGGGGATTTTTCTTCTTGGTTTTGAAATTAAAAACCCACCAACCCTCAGTATCCAGGGTGCGGAAAGCAAACCCCGACGTCGGTGTCGCGCACTTTGCCCCTGTTGTGAAGCATCAACATCACCCATTTAGCTATTTTTAGCCGAGTGAACAGACGGTTTCGCAGACGGCAGCCGTCATAAA
>DAIMZG010000045.1:0-12260 GCA_036734065.1 Catalimonadaceae bacterium | reverse complement strand
CCTCGCCCAGCACGAGGGGGGCGTCCCAGCGGCCCACCAGGCGCAACTGTCCCGAAGCCTGGCCCTCAATGTCCGAAAAGTTGCCCTCCAGCAAAGTGCCCAACACGCCGATATCGGTCTTGTCTAGGTAGGCCCGCAAGTTGAGTTGCTCGTCGTCGTCGCCGGGGCGCCAGGTGCCATCGAGCCGGAGAAAGCGCCTGCCGTCGCGGTTGAGGTCAATGGTAGTGACCACCTGCCGCCGCTGTGGGTCCCAGTCGGCAATGCCGTACACCAGCCCGATAGGAAAGCCGTCTATCTGAAGGCTATCTACGCGCAAGTCGCCCCGGACGTGGGGTACGTCGAAGAGGCTCTGCCAATAGAGGCGGGCGTTGACGCGGCCTTGCAAGTCGGTGTCGAGCAGCGTAGCGAGCTGATCGAGCTGAAAGTCTTGCAGGCTGACGGACAGCGAGTCGTTGGGATCAGACGAAAGCTTGCCGTCAATGCGGATGGCTTGCTGCTGGTGCGACAGGGCGAAGTTTTCTACCCGCAGGGTATCGAACCGGGCGAGCGTGATGCGGTTGGCCGTATCAATTTGCCACAGCCGATCGAGCACCTGCAACTGCGAAGGCTCCAGGTGCAGTTCGAGCCGATCGGGTAGGAAACTAACTTGGCCACTGAGTTGCAGGCGGTTGTCGGTACCGCGTTGCTGCAAGCCTCCGTCGAAAACAATTTGCCCATCACGCCAAAGCCCCTCGAAGCCTAAAGATTCGGTGGCGAGGGCCGGGCTGAGTTGCTGCTGGCGCGAAGCCAGCTCTACGGCGGCCAGCACGTCGTTTTCGTCGGCCAGTTTCGAGCTGGTAATGTCGAGTTGGCTGTCGTAAAAAACGTAGTCGCCGAAGGCCAGCGAGTCGGCTTGCGCTTCGAGGGTAATTACCGACGAGTAGCCACTGGCCAGGCTACCCTCGACCCGGACATCGGGCGAGAGGTAGGCGCCGGGCAGCCACACCCCGAGCACGGAATTGACGTCGTGCAGCCGCACATCAAACAACATGCTGTAGTCGCGGGTGGGCGCGCGCTTTTTCTGGGTATAGTACTGGCGACTGGCCAGCGAATCGTTGCGGAATACGAGGGCGTATTCGTGCGCCAGCCGGGGCAAATCGCGTATTACCTCCGAAAACCGAAATTCGCCGCTCACGTCGCCGCTCGCAATGGGCGATTGCAGCGAGAAGTCTCGCCGCTGCCCTTTGCGTTTGGCCAAAAAGGTGAGCGTATCGAGCCGAAACTGACGTTGCTGGTAGCTCAGCGACAGCGCACTTACTGCTACCTGGCCCACGATGTCATCCAGGCTCAGGCCGCGAAAATCGAGGGCCAATTGCCCGCTCAGGTGCTCGTAGCCTTCAGCCCACTGCAAGGTTTCGGGGTGCGCATATTCAATGTCGGCCGTCAGGGCTACGTGCTGGCTGTCGGGATGAAAGTCGAGTGTGCCCTCGCTTACCAGCGAGAGGTGCGGGTCATTGGCTTCTACGCGACCTTTGAAACGGGCGCGGCCCAACTGGCCCTGCACCCGGATGTCGCGGTAGTCGTACCCTCCCAGGGCCATCCGGCTGATTTTCCCGTCGAGTTGCAAGCGGGCCGTAGGCAGCGAAAAGCCCGTGCCCACCACGCGCCCCGCCAGGCTCACGCGCCCCATCAGGGCCGACTGATCCACGAGGCGCCCAAGGTCGAAGCCTTGCAGCCGAACTTCTCCCCGGTAGGTAGAAGCCGTCATCAGCGGCTCGGTCAGTTTAAGGTTGATGTCCGACTCGATGCGGCCCAACTGGGTTTGAAACTGCCCCTTGGCTACGAAGTCGTAGGGAAAACCCACAAACTGGCCACTGAAACGCGTAGCCCCGAGCTTGCGCGCATAGGCGTAGGGCAGGGGGTCGTTGGCGGGCAGGTAAGCCCGAATGTCGGCGGGCAGCACCCGCGCGTCGGCCAGTTCCAGTTCGATAAACGTTTCGTTCACGTTGGGCAGGCCCGTAAAGCTGGCCAGGCCGCGTACGTAGCTGCCCTGCCCAAATTGGGCGTACAGGTCGCGTACCGAAAAGCGCGCGACGGTGCCGATCATCCGGCCGCTGAGGCGGTAGGTTTCGGGATATTCGTTCAGGATGGGTACGAAGTGAGCCAAGTCGCAGGCGTCGAGCGTAGTGCTGTCGAAGCGAATGTCCAGGTGTACGTGGTCGTTGAAGTTGGCAAAGCCGTTTTCGGGATCAAAGGCAAGGCGCAGGGTGTCGCCCACGTGGCTGTTGCCTACGTGGGCCCGCAGGCCGTCCAGGTGCAACGAAGACTCGGTGTAGCGCAGCCAGGTGCGGATATCGTGAACCGGCATTCCCGTGGCAAACTCGTGGCCGCTCAGGTGCTCGACGGCCAGTTCGAAGGTGTCGCCCGCCACGCGCAAGCGGCGGGCTACGCCCGCAATCTGCCCGAAGTCCATGTGGTAATAGTCAAAGCCTTCGTCTATGGCGGGCATGGTGGCGTCGTAATAGCGAAAGCGGCCCTCCGTGACCGATACTTGACCAACGCGCAGCAGCGTAGTGCCGCTGGAAGTGGTTGTATCCGTGCGCGGAGGGCTAACGGCCCTGATAAAGGCGTTGAGGTTCATGCCGCCCGTGGCCGAGTCCACGTGCAACCACACGTCAGGCTGGTGCAAGCGCACCTCGTCGAGGAAAAGGCCGTGCTGGCTCCAGAGCGTACGCAACTCAAAGTCGGCTTCCAGGGCGGCCACGGCGATCATGGGGCGGTGGTCGGCGTCTTCGATGCGGACGCCCCGCAGCTCGGCAAAGTCTAGGCCACGGATGGCTACGCGGTCCACCGTGACGCGGTGGCCCCACTGATCGGACAGTCGGCGGGCGGCCCAATGGGCGAGTCGGGTCTGTGCCTCGGGCTGCCGGAGGGCCAGCCACAGGCCCCCCAGCAGCAAGGCACTGCCAAACAGCAGCCCCAACAAGACGAGGGGTAGGCGGTAGAGCAGGAAACGGCCGAGGGAATTCAAGGGTACAGCGGGCTAGGAACGGGTAACCGAATGTTCAGACAAAGAAAGATAGCAGGTAGAGAAACTTTCGAGTAGAAAATGCTTGCTGCGAAAATACCGAACTTTTCGGGGGCCGGCATGGCCAAAGGTTAGCAAATTTATGACCATTCCGTTTCAGCCTGATTTCGGGCGCGCAATCCGTGTAATATCTGGCGTGAATATGTACTCTAGTCCGATTTTCCAACTGTGGGGAGTGGTCTGCGTAGGTCAGACAAACGTATAACGTACTGCCGGATGTGGTCAAAAATTTGGTTTGTGCTGCGATTTGTCCTGATCATGTGGGCCGTGTTTCTGGTAGGGCACTTTTTTTCGCTCGAAATGGGCATCTTCGGGGTGCGGCCGCGGAGCGTGTTCGGCCTGATCGGCATTTTGCTGGCTCCTTTCGTGCACGGCAGTTGGTTGCACATTATCTCTAACACGGTGCCGCTGGCGGTATTCTTGTTGGCCTTGCAATTTTTTTATCCGGCCATTGCCGCCGAGATCATCTTCATGTGCATTGTCGGCAGCGGCACGCTCGTGTGGTTGTTCGCCCGCCCGGCTGTGCACATCGGGGCCAGCATGCTGGTGTACGGCCTGGCCGGCTTCCTGATGCTGAGCGGCTTTATGCGCAATAGCCTCCGGGCGGCTTTGCTGTCCATCACCATCATTTTGCTCTACGGCTGGCTGCTCTACGGACTGGTACCTACGCACCCCCGCGTATCGTGGGAGGGCCATTTGGCCGGATTTCTGGTCGGTATAGTGCTAGCCTATCACTACCGGGAACGGAGCAACGCGGGGCGGCAGGGTTTGCGCACGTGAGGGCAGCGGTAGCGTAAACCAGAAACAAGTACCCGCACCGGGTTGGCTTTCGGCCCAGATACGGCCACCTTGTTGTTCTACAAAATCCCGACAGAGCGAAAGGCCCAGTCCTGTGCCCTTTTCGCTGGCCGTGCCTTGGGTGCTCGAGTGTCCGTAGTCGAACAGAGTCGTCAGTCGGGTCGGCTCAATGCCCACGCCCGTGTCGCAGATGCCCAGGTGCAGGTGCGTGCCGTCCGAAGTGGCCCGCAGGGCAACGCGGTCGCCGGGGCGGCAAAACTTGATGGCATTGTGCAGCAGGTTACGCACAACGGCCAGCACCATGTCCTCATCGGCAAAGGCCTCCTGATCCAACTCTGCCTCGTTGTGCAGCACCACGGTTTTTTCGTCGGCGGCCGTCTGTAGCAACTGCCTGGCGTCTTCGAACAACTCCCTGACCGGAAAGCGCTTGGGCGAAGGGGCCAGTCCGTCACGCTGCGAACGCGCCCAGAGCAACAAGTCGTCCAGAAACTGGAGGGTGTGTTGCAGGCGGGTCTCGAGCGTATGGCCCATTTGTCGGCGGTCAGCCTCCGATATTGCTTGGGCATTGAAAAGCGTCAGCAAGCCCTGCAGGCTTCCCAGCGGACTGCGCAAATCGTGCGAGATGAGCATAAACAGCCGGTCTTTGGTGCGGATGGTTTCGGCCAGCGCTGCATTCTGCTCCGACACCTGGGCATGAAGTTGCTCCAAGGCCTCGTTTTTGGTGGCGATGGTGTCGCCTTGCTGTCGCAACAAGCGGTTGGCTTTCTGCTTCTGCCGATTGAGGCCGTAGAGCACAAAGGCCGTTCCCAGCACCAAAAGACAGACGGCGCCCAGCAGCATCATGCGTAATTGCTGTTGCTGGAGGCTGGCTTCCTGTTCGATGGCTTGCAGGCGCAACACCTGGTTTTCGCGCTCGGCCCTTTCGGTTTCGTAGGCGGTGCGCAGTTCGGCCAGGTGCTGCTGGTTGGTGGCCTGCGAGAGGCTGTCGCGCAGGGCCGTGAGCCGTTCGAAGTAGTGCAGGGCCGAGTCGGGCTGGCTGGTCTGGCGATAAAGCCGATAGGCATGCGCGTAGGCAGCCTCCTGGCTGCTGGCCACTCGCAAGGCCCGGGCCAGTCCGAGCACTTGGTAAAGCGCTTTCTGCGCGCTCGCATAACGTTCTAGTTGCGCGTAGCCCTTGCTGAGCCCTAGGTAGCCGTGGAAGGTGGCCATCTGGAAGCCAATTTCTTCGCCGATGCGGATCGTCTTGGTGAAATGGGCGACGGCCTCGGCCGCATCTTCCAAATCCAGGTAATTCGTACCCAGGTTGTAGTGTATTTTAGCCAGAAAGCCCGCATTGTCGGCGCGCTCCTGCAAGGCCAAGGCCTGGTGCAAATACTGGATGGCCTCGCGGGGCTGTCCTTGTGCCTGGTACACGTTGGCGATGTTGTTGTAGTTGGAGGCGAGTTCTCTGGTGTTGTTCCGTTGACGATTGATGTCAACAGCTTCGCGGTAGTGACTCAGGGCCTTTTCCAAGTCCCGAAAATCTTCGCGGTAGAGCTCTCCGATGTTGTTGAGCACGATGGCCCGGCGGTCTTCTTGCCCGGCGACGGCAAAGGTGCGCAGCGCCTGCTGGAAGTACGTCAGGGCAGTGTCGAGCTTACCAATCCGCTGGTAGGTGATGCCGAGGTTGTTGTACACGCCCGCTTCTTCGCCAGCAAAGCCTAGCCGACCAAAGCGGGCACTGGCTTGCGCGTAGTAGTGAAAGGCCGAATCGAGCGCTCCCTGCTGCGTAAAGGCATTGGCCATACCCCGCGCGCAATGCGCCGCGAGCGAGTCCTGCGTACCATTGGGTAGCACCCATTGCCAAACGGCGCGGTAATGCCCGACCGATGCGTCGTAATGACCCTGCAAAAAAAGCAACTGCGCACGCTGCACCCGCACAATGTGATAAGAAGGAGTTTGGGGGTTTCCCGATACGAGTTGCTCGGCCGCCTCGACGAGCGGCTGGGCCAGGTGCGATTGCCCCTTGTCGAGCCAGTAGTTAGTTTTTTGCGTTAGCCAAGCTATCCGCGCCGCATCGGTGGATAGCCGGTTGAGGTGTTGGCGGGTACTGTCCGGCAAGGGATCGGCACTCGCCAAACGTGTCAGCCAAAATAACAAGAAACAGAAGTAGATATAACGCATTTCTACACCGTTGAAGAGAAAAAGCCGGACGAGTTAGGTTTCATCCGCACTATTCAGCAAAAGTTAAACACAAAACGGCGGAGTACCAAGCCGTTGCTCCTGCGGGGTGCGTGCTTACGTAAGGGTTGGCTATAAAAAAAGCTGCCCCGACAAGGGCAGCTTCTGGCAAATAGTGAGTCCGAATCAGGCGCGATGGTCTATCTCGGCGTAGGGACGGTGCGGTGCCCCCGTGTATATCTGGCGCGGACGGCCAATGGGCTCTTTCTTTTCGCGCATTTCCTTCCACTGGGCAATCCAGCCGGGCAGGCGGCCCATGGCGAACATTACCGTAAACATATTGACCGGAATGCCCAGGGCGCGGTAGATGATGCCCGAGTAGAAATCTACGTTGGGGTAGAGCTTGCGCTCGACGAAGTATTCGTCGCGCAGGGCGGCCTCTTCGAGTTCTTTGGCAATGTCGAGCACTTCGTCCTGAATGCCCAGTTTATCAAGTACGCTGTCGGCGGCCTTCTTAATGATCTTGGCGCGGGGATCAAAGTTTTTGTACACCCGGTGCCCAAAGCCCATCAGGCGGAACGGATCGTCTTTGTCTTTGGCTTTGGCCAGAAACTTTTTGGTGTCGCCGCCGTCGGCCTTAATGGCCTCCAGCATCTCGATCACACTCTGGTTGGCACCGCCGTGCAGGGGGCCCCACAGGGCGTTGATTCCTGCCGAAACGGCCGAATAGAGGCTGGCTTGCGAAGAACCGACAATGCGTACCGTCGAGGTAGAGCAGTTTTGCTCATGGTCGGCGTGGAGGATGAGCAATTGATCGAGTGCCCGGGCCACTACCGGGTCTATTTCGTACTGCTCTACGGGCAAGGCGAACATCATGTAAAGGAAGTTCGAGCAGTAATCGTAATGGTTTTTGGGGTAATTGACCGGGTGCTTCTGCCCGTTCTTGTACGACCAGGCCGCCAGCGTGGGCATCTTGGCCAGCAAGCGCACGATCGAAAGGTCAATCTGCTGTGTCGAGAGATTGGGCTTAAGGGCTTCGGGATAGAAGGCCGTCAGCGAGCAGACCAGGGCAGAGAGTACGCCCATCGGGTGGGCAGTGACCGGAAAGCCATCAAAAATCTTCTTGACATCTTCGTTGACCAGCGTGTGGGTACGAATTTCGTACTGAAAACCGTCGAGCTCGGCTTGGGTGGGCAAATTGCCGTAGATGAGCAGATAGGCTACTTCCAGAAAATTAGACTTTTCGGCCAAGTCTTCGATGGAATAGCCCCGGTAGCGCAGAATGCCCTTTTCGCCGTCCAGAAAGGTGATAGCGCTCTCGGTAGCGCCCGTATTTTTGAAGCCGTAGTCGAGCGTGATGTAGCCCGATTGGCTACGCAGGTCAGAAATGTCAATGGCTTTTTCTTGTTCGGAACCTTCTACTACGGGTAGTTCAATCGTGGTTCCACCGTCGAGGGTTATTTTGGCATGTTCGGCCATAATGGGTAGCGTTTAATTTGGTTTTTGTCGAAGCGAAAATATAAAAAAAGCGAAGATTCGCGGGAGTGCCTGAGAAATAACTTCAAGAAGCAGGGTACCTTTGTCTGCCCATTCGCGTAGGCACGGGTACGTTTGGCTGCTTATTAGCGCAGGCACTGACAGCATCTGCCTTCAGGGTGCCTGCCGTTCCTTCGGTAGTTTATTCCGTTGGTGGCGGTTGTGTCAAGGAGCGCAGCTTTTTGTGCTATGTCATACCTTTTTATCATTGCCCAATGCGCATACGCTTTTTTAGTGCCCGCAGATACGACGAACAGTTTTTTGCGGCGGCCAACGAGGCGCACGGCTTCCAACTGAATTTTTCCGAACTACCCTTGCGCGCCGAAACGGCACCCCTCGTAGAAAACGGGGAAGTGGTTTGTATGTTTGTTAACGACGTGGCCAATGCCGACGTGCTCGACATCATGGCCGCGCGTTCCGTGCCCCTATTGGCCTTGCGTTCGGCGGGTTTCAACCACGTAAACCTCAGGGCCGCCGCCCAACACGGCATTCCTGTGGTGCGGGTGCCGGCCTACTCGCCCTACTCGGTGGCCGAACATACCGTGGCCCTGGTGCTGACCCTCAACCGCAAAACCCACCGGGCCTACAACCGCGTGCGCGAGAACAACTTCCTGCTCGACGGCCTGATGGGCTTCGACCTGCACGGCCTGACGGTAGGGCTGGTGGGCATGGGCAAGATTGGCCTGGCCACGGCCCGGATCTTTCTCGGTTTTGGGTGCAAGGTGCTGGGCTACGACGTCCACTTTCCCGACGAAGCCGCGCAACTGGGCGTGCAGTCCGTCGAACTGGAGGCGCTTTTCCGGTCGTCCGATATCGTTTCTCTGCACTGTCCCCTCACGCCCGACACCCAACACCTCATCAACGACCATACGCTGCACCTCATGAAGCGCGGCGTGATGCTGATCAATACCAGCCGGGGCGCGCTGGTAGATGCCCGGGCCGTGATCGGAGCCCTCAAGACGGGCCACGTCGGGTACCTGGGCCTGGACGTGTACGAGGAAGAAGGCGATATCTTTTTCGAAGACCTGTCCGACCGCGTCATTCAGGACGATGTTTTTATGCGGCTGCTGAGCTTTTCCAACGTGCTCGTAACGGGCCATCAGGCATTTTTTACGCGCAACGCCCTGCAGCGCATTGCCGAGGTCACCCTGCAAAACGTGGCCGACTTTGCCGCCGGACGCGCGCTCGAAAACCAGGTGCGCGCAGAGGAAAAATAGGCCGTAAGGTCACAAAAAAACCGCTCCCCGGGGTGGAAAGCGGTTGCACGGAGTGGCGTGCCGATCAGGCATCCGACCATTTGATCGTGCAGCCAATGGCTTTGGTTTTGCTCTCGGACACAGCCCGGCCCCGGCGCAATTCGCCGATGGCATCTTCAAGGTATTTCTTCTGGACTTTATCGGCATTGTTGGCGTTGTCGTCAATGGCGCCGATGTAGCGTACCATAAATTCGTTGCCGCGCCGCTGGAGCAAATACACGTGGGGCGTGCGCGTGGCCCCGTAGGCGCGGGCGATTTCCTGCGTCTCGTCCATGACGTAGGGGAATGTGAAGCCCTTCTCGCGCGCGCGCACCTGCATGTTCTCGAACGAATCTTCGGGTTGCTTGGCCGGGTCGTTGGGGTTGATGGCAATAACCGGGTAGCCTTGCGCCGCAAATTTCTCGTGCAGGGCCTGAATGCGGTCTTCGTACTTGATGGCAAAAGGGCAGTGGTTGCACGTAAAGACCACGATGCAGCCCTGCTCGCCGGCGTGGCTTTGCAGCGAAACGGTGCTGCCATCCACGTTTTTGAGTTGGAAATCGCGGGCTTTGTCGCCCACGTTGTGGCCCTGGGCTTGCGCATTGGCAAACAGCACACCAGCCACCAAAAAACTCCAGAGAATACGACTCAGACTTACCATAGGGATCAATTTAGGTGTTGAATAATTTGCTTTTCAAGCGCTTCGGCAGTGAGTTCCTGCGCCAGAAAGGTACGTTTTTTACGACTACCGTGGAAAATCAGGGTTGCAGGGATGTCTCCTTCCCAACTTTTATCCACTTTGTCAATCCAGGCGTTATAATCCGGCTCGTCGAGCAGCCAGACTTCGCTCATCAGTTGCCGTTTCTGCACGAAGGGCACCACCTTTTTTTTCAGCTCCTCGCGAAAGTCTAGGCTGACGAGCAGAAACCGCACCGGACGGTCCCGAAATTGCCGGGCGTTTTGCTCGAAAGCGGGTAGCTCCATGACGCAAGGCCTGCACCAGGTAGCCCAGAAATTGACCACGTACACCGTGTCGGCCGAGCTCTCGAGCACCCTCGCCAGTGCGGCCCACTTCACCACGGGCACGGGCGTCGGCGGTGGTGGCGGGCGGTGCGATCCGAGCACCACCGAGAGGCAGATCAACAAGAGTCCGTAGGAGGTGCGTAAGGCAAAGCGGGTGTGCATAGAGAAAAGGGGTTGGGAAAGCAGGCTCCACGAATTCGTGCTATTTGCCAGATTCGTTCGAGGGTACCTCGTGATACCAAAGAAAATTTTATGCCACATACTACCTTATCATTTTGGAGCGGCATAAGCAAATAATTGTCCACATAATTTATAATTATCCACAACGGCCATTTAAAATAACGCTTAAGGTATTGATAATGAGACGCTTAGGTGTGCTCGGTGGGTGTAGGGCCATTTGTGGATAAATGCGTAGGCATCGGCGGCTGACCCAACGGCGGAAAAGCCCAGCGTAGGAAATGCGGCAGGGTGCGCCCCCACGTAGCCGGATCGTGCCGCCCGCCTTCTTCTTGGTGGTAGTGCAGGTCGGGCCCACGGGGGTAGCCCTTTTGGGCTAATTCTTCGAGCAGGTGTACGGTGTCGCCGATGGCGTCAATGAGGCCGTCGCCGTCGCGGTCCGATTCCTCGTCGAGGGTGCCTGCCTCAAACCAGAAGCGCAGGCCCGGCTGGTAAGTGCCTTCGCGCACCAAGCGGTGGGCAATGCGGTCGGTGTCGCGGTAGTTGTCTTCGTAGCTCTTGCGCCGCCACCAGAACGAGCCCGAAAACACGCCCACCTGCCGAAAATGTTCGGGATGGTGCCAGACGATGTCGAAAGCCGACAGCCCGCCCAGCGAAAAGCCCATGAAAGCCACTTGCGCCGGATCGTCGGTGACGGCGTAGCGCGTGCGCACGTGCGGTAGCCACTCTTCGAGCACAAAGCGGGTGTAGCGGGCCGCCTTGCTGCCGCGCCCGGCGTAGTCCTTGGCGTGCGCCGTGCCGTATTCGTGCATCCGGTCGTGGTTGCAGTGGATGGCCACCAGCACCAGTGGGGCAATGTGCCTTGCCGCCAGCAGCCCTTCCAGCACCCCTTGCGTGCCGACAGCGGGCATGTCTTGCCCGTCGTTGCTGAGCAGCAGCGGATATGGCCCGCCGTTGGGATAGCCGGGAGGCAGAAAAACGGTCGCCTCGACGGTGCGGCGCAGGTGCAATGAATAATATCCTAGAATCTTTTCTTCCCGCACGCGGGTGGCGGCCTCACCGGTCGCAGGTTCAGGTTGGGGCATATTAGGGGCGGATAACTTTAAATTCGGTTCGGCGGTTGCGCTGCCGGCCTTCGGGCGTGCGGTTGTCAGCCACGGACTGCTGGCTGCCGTAGCCCGTGGCTTGCAGGCGCGCTTGGCCTACACCCTGCCGGATGAGGTAGTCGCGGACGGCCTGGGCCCGCCGCTCCGAGAGCAACTGGTTGGCCTGCTGGTTGCCCGTGCTGTCGGTATGACCGCCAATCTCTACTTCCATGTTCGGATTCTGTTGCATGAGTTGGACCAGCCGTTGCAGTTCGGCCTTCGACTCGGGCCGGAGCGCAAACTGGGCCACGTCGAAAAATACGTTGTTGAGGCGAATGGTAGCCCCGGGCCGGATCGTGACCAACTCGACTTCACGCAACACTTCGCGGTAGCCGTCGCTCTCGGACAAAAATATGTTCTCGGAATGAAACAGGTGGCCTTCGCGCTCGACGACGACGCCGTAGTTGCGCCCCGAAGGCAGGGCGATCAGGTATTGCCCGTCTTCGGCCCGCGACCGAAACTGGGCCACCAACTCGTCGGCCACATTGTCGGTGATGGAAATCACAGCCTCCACGGGCTTGCCCGTGGCTTCGTCCCGAACGCTGCCCTTCAGCAGGGCTAGGCGCGGCTGGGTCTTGACGGGCATCCGGACGGTGTAGATGTCGTGCTGGCCAGCCCCATCTTCGCGCACGGTGGCATAGTAGCCCAACTGGCCATCGGCAGCCAGCACGAAGTAGAGGTCGTCGTCGGCCGTATTGATGGGGTAGCCCAGGTTTTCGGGCTGGCCCACGGCTCGGTCGTTCTCGAAGCCGATGCGGAAAATGTCGTAGCCGCCCATCGAGGTGTGGCCTTTCGAGCTGAAGTAGAGCGTTTTGCCGTCGGCGTGTAGGAAGGGCGCCTCCTGATCCTTGTCGGAGTTGACATTGGGGCCAAGCGGGCGCGGTTTGGACCAGGCACCGCCCACGTTGCGGCTGCAGGCATAAATCTTTTTGGTGCCCGCCCGGTCGCTGACGAAAAGCAGCCGCCGCCCGTCGGGCGAAAGGGTGGCCGAAGACTCGAAGGCGGACGAGTTGTGCGTAAAAGGCTCGGGCTTGCTCCAGCGGCCGTTGCGCAACTCCGAAATGTAGATGTCTCCACCGTTGCTACCCCGATAGACGAACATGGTTTGTCCGTCGGGCG
>DAIMZG010000044.1:0-12406 GCA_036734065.1 Catalimonadaceae bacterium | reverse complement strand
GACTACCACAAACCGGGGTCGTGGCTGGCCATCCTGCTGCTGGTGCCCTGGTGGCTCTACTACGTCGAGAACCTGCACCGCCGCCGCTTCGGCTGGGCCGATTACCTGGTCGGCGGACTGATCGGCGGGCTGATCGTGCATTTGCAGTACTTCTTTATGCTGATCCCCATCACAGGCTACTTCCTGACCTTGCCCTGGCGGTGGCTAGGCCGTTATCCCTTCGACAAGGGCTACCGCTTCTCCGACGATTTTGTGCACAAAGCCAAGCTGGCCGCCATCGCTTTTCTGGTAGCCGCGCCGTATTTGCTGCCCTACGTCTGGTCTATGGTGCAATACGGCACCGATGCAGCCCAGAACAAGTTCCTTAACCCCTGGCTGATGGCCGTGCGCTCCGCGGTGCTGGACGGGGTCAATTACCGATCGTTTTTTTCGATACTGGGACTGGTGATCGCCGGTATGCTGGTGCCCTACCGCCGGGGGCTGGCCCTGCTACTGCTGCTGCTCGTGGCCGAGGTCGCCTACATCATGCTCAGCGCGGCGGGCATCAAGTTTTCGGTGTTCCTGCTGCACTTCAAGTCTTTTTACCTGTTCGATTATTTGCTGGCCCTCACGCCCCTGGTAGGCTTTGTGGCCCTGATGCAAGCGGGCCCACGCGCGGGCCTGACGCCCGCCGCCCAACGCGGGCTGGGCATCGCTGGGCTGGTGTTGCTGAGCACGGTGCTGCTGCGCTATGAGATAGCGCCCGACGCCGAACGGGCAGCCCTGCCCGCGCAGGCCACCCCGCCCACCGAGATGCTGGCCGCCTTCGACCGCCTGACCGGCGGCGACCAGGCCCACAAGGTGGTCATGACCAACAACTACCACATCTATAGCCACCGACCCGTATTCTGCTTCGTGGTGTACGACGTTCACTACACACACCCGGCCGCGCAGCATTCCCGCCGCGTGCACTATTTGTTTCAGTTGGAAGACGTGCAACACCCAAGTCTTTTTGCGCTGGGACTGGTCAACAATGCCTTCGAGACCATTGACTACGTCTTCGACGAACACCCCGAGCACCTGATCTACCGCAGCTATTACCAGAGTATTGCAAATGTTGGCCAAGTGATTTCGCTGCGCCCCGAGCGGCTGACGGCTCCCTTTATCCACGCGCAAGCCGAGGGGCCCTACCGCCTCTATCGGCTCGACCGAGCGGCCAATCCGCTCTTCGGCATGACGGCCGACCGGGCGGCCCATACACCCACCCAAACCCTGCTGGCCACGGCCCTGCGCCTGCTGCTCGACGACTTTGCCTACGAAATTGACGAGGCCCACACGCTGGCCGCTTGGCCATCGGCCACAGAAACCGACCGCGCACTGCTCCGGTCGGCGCTGGGGCAATCAGCCACGGCGGGGCAATACCCGGCGCTGGTGGCTAGGGCAACATCCACTATCTGAGTAGGCATTGTACAAAATGCTACGGAGCTTTAAAACCAGATCTTTATGGGATCATAAGCGTAAATCCTGCATTTTGAACTACGCTGGGATATTGAATGCAGTATAGTAAATTTCAATAATTAACATAGTTAATAAGTTATAAAACATTCACAGACACCTTTCCTGCACTATTTTCTCTTTGAAAGACCGCACAGCCGTCACGCCAAGCCTGGCGAGACAATCAACGCAAAGGGCTATGAATATACCGAAAAGTGCCCTGGAAGCATTTTTGAGTGTACAGATGGCAGGATTTGCACGTGCCCTAAACTGACGGCGTGCAGTGGTTACCCCGAGAAGGGCCTTCTCCCCTTCCGCACATACCTTGCGCCCGGGAAGCGTTTTGCTTACGTGCAGGCCTCAAGATGGCTTACCCACCTGATGGCACTTTTTTGTTGGACACCGGACATGCCGCACACGTCCGTTGCCAAGCAATACGCAACTATTAGCAGCGATGCGCACCGCACGGATGCGCATGGTATCGAAAGTACTGCACCAATCGGCACGCCACGCAAGCCCGCTCGGTGGCTGGCTACTGAGCCACCTTTCCGATGGGCGTACCCATTGCTGATCGCCACCGGGCACCCGAAGGCCGTAGTCATTTGGCCTTCGGGCCGGCCGATTTACTCGTTAACCGGTTCGAGCTGGGTTTGCTCTTCGGGCGTAAACATGCGCGAATGAATCAGGAAGCGCAGCCCCATCGGGATTTCGAGCGAAAAGCTGGCGCCGCGGCCTTTGGTTACGTCCACCGTCAGTTGGGTATGTTTCCAGTATTCGAACTGAAAGCGCGCCATGTAGAAGGGGCAACCGTGAATATCACCCAAATAGACATCGGCATCGCCAAGCTGAAAATCTCCTTGTTCGTAGCACATCGGCGCCGAGCCGTCGCAGCAGCCTCCGCTCTGGTGGAACATCAGTTCGCCGTGGGTTGCCCGCAATTTGTCTATAACTTCTTTGGCCGCATCGGTTACGAGTACGCGACTTGTTTTTTCGAGGGTAGTGCTCATGGTATAAGATTTTGGATGTTGAAAGCAGAATGCTTCCTTTTAAATACTTTTTCGCCCGGCCAATGTTCCGCCAGAAGCGAATCGGATGAAAATAGGCAGGAATGTTCAAAAAAAAGTCTTCTGCCCCAAGGGACAGAAGACTCGAATGGGAAATGCTGCTAGCTACTAAAAGAAGCCCATGGCGTTCTTGTCGTAGGAGACAAGCATGTTTTTGTTCTGACGGTAGTGGCTGAGCATCATGTGGTGATTCTCGCGGCCGATACCCGACTTCTTGTAGCCACCGAAGGGGGCGTGGGCCGGATAGTGGTGGTAGCAGTTCACCCACACGCGACCTGCCTGAATGGCACGGGGCACTTGGTAGAGTTGGTGCGCGTCGCGCGTCCAGACGCCAGCACCCAAACCGTAGAGTGTATCGTTGGCAATCTCGATGGCTTCTTTTTCGTCCTTGAAGGTGGTGAGCGATACCACGGGTCCAAAGATTTCTTCCTGGAACACGCGCATCTTGTTGTGACCTTTCAGGATCGTAGGCTGGATATAAAACCCGTTCGACAGGTCGCCGTCCAACGAATTGGTTCCACCACCGACGAGTACCTCAGCACCTTCTTCTTGACCGATCTTGATGTAAGAAAGAATTTTCTCGTGCTGATCATTGGAAGCCTGGGCGCCCATCATCACTTCGGTATCGAGGGGGTTACCTACTTTGATTTTCTGCACGCGGGCCACTACCTTCTCGATGAAACGGTCGGCAATGGACTCCTGCACCAGGATACGCGAAGGGCAGGTGCAAATTTCACCTTGATTAAGGGCAAACATGGCAGCGCCTTCGATGCACTTGTCGAGGAAGGCATCATCTTCGTCCATCACGCTCTCGAAGAACACGTTGGGGGACTTGCCACCCAATTCGAGCGTAACGGCCGAAATGTTTTCAGCAGCGTATTGCATGATGAGACGGCCCGTAGTGGTTTCACCCGTAAAGGCAACCTTGCTTACGCGCGGCGAAGAGGCCAACGGCTTACCGGCTTCTACCCCAAAACCGTTGACAATATTGAGCACACCACCGGGCAGCACGTCCTGAATCAGTTCGGCCAATACCAAGATGCTGGCGGGCGTCTGCTCGGCCGGCTTCACGATGGTACAGTTACCAGCGGCAATCGCGGGGGCGATTTTCCAAGTAGCCATCAGGATGGGGAAGTTCCAGGGAATAATCTGAGCTACTACGCCCAGGGGCTCCTTGATATTGACCGAGATCAGGTTTTTGTCGAGTTCGGCGATGGAGCCTTCTTCGGCACGGATAACCCCGGCAAAATAGCGGAAGTGGTCAATAGCAAGGGGAATATCGGCTGCCAACGTTTCGCGAACGGCTTTGCCATTGTCCCAAGTTTCGGCTACGGCGAGTTTCTCCAGATTTGCCTCCATAATGTCGGCAATCTTGAGGAGGGCTTTGCTGCGTTCAGCGGCCGAAGTGTTTCCCCACTCATCTTTAACGGCGTGGGCGGCGTCGAGGGCTAAGTCGATGTCTTCTTTGGTAGAACGGGCGATCCGGGTGAAAACCTTACCATCAATGGGCGAAGAGTTTTCGAAATACTGACCTTTCACCGGGGCGACCCACTTGCCTCCGATAAAATTGTCGTAATGATCTTTGAACTGCGGCTTGTCGTACAGCATTGTTTTTCGTGTTTTGGTGATTGAATGTGATTCGGGTTAATTATCAATGGTCAATTTTGCAAAAAACCCTAACATTGACTTTCACATCTGTATCAGAAAAATTGACACGATTTTATCACTATACATACGCGATTTTATGTAACTTACTTTATTTTCGTTCTTCGGCTTCAGTGCCGATCTGCCACTGCACAATGTGCACTTCCACGATTTCACCTGTCATGCCGCTGACCTCAATTTTCCAGCGCGTGGGGCCGGAAAGTACATCGTACTCATAAGTGGGGTCGCCGTTACTTTCCACTTCGTACTCAACTTCCAGAATCTTGCCGGGGTAGAGTTGGCTAACGGTAGCCCGCGCGTCTTTTTCGCTCACCTTAGCCCGGCGGCTGAAGAGCGGATCGGAGGCAGACTTCACTTCCTGCTCGATCTCGTACACAGTGCCCCGCTCGGCATCACACATAAACTCCCACTGCCGGCCTTCGGCATCCCGGATTTCGATCTCGAACGTGGGTACGCCCCGCTCGCTGGGGTTGAGGTATTCCACCTTGGTAAATTCGCCCGCAATGGCTGGCGGCTTAATGCGGCTGGCCTCCATAAGGCACTTTTCGAGTTGGCTGGCAGATGACGTGTTGGTCTGGGCAAATGCAGCCGGAGCTGCGCCCCACATAGCGATGAGTACGAGAAAACGCTTGTTCATAGAAAAGAAGTTGGATGAGATAATGAATGTATTAGGTCTTTAACTGTTGCCGACGCAAAAAGATATTAACAATAAAAAAGGCCAGCCGAACATTCGGCTGGCCTTTTTCGAGGGCACTGACTTAACTTTCTTTCTCTTGAAGAGAAAAGACAAACGCTTTGATATCCGCTTTTTGCTTGACGGTCAGGTGATCCCAGGGTGGCATGGCAGTGCCCATCCGTCCTTCTTTCATCACCTGGTTGAATATCTTCTCCGAGTCGCCTTCGTAACGTTTGACCAACTCGCGCAGGTTACGATTGTCGTCGTGGCCCCCCTTAGAGTTGGTGCCGTGGCAGTGCGCACAGCCCAGGGTAGCGTTGAACAACGTCGCTCCTTTCTTGATGCTGCCACCGGCCAGAATGCCTTCTATGTCCAGACTCGAAGGCTGCACGGGCGCGGCCACCGGGGCATCGCCCAACGACTCGGCGCTCGGGCCCACCACCACGCCCCAAGGGCTGTTGCTCGTCGCAACGGTTTGTACCACCTTAAAAGTGCCTGCATCCACGACGGTCACGTCGTGCGAAGGACCGTTGGCCGTGTAGAGACGCCGACCATCCGACGACAGGGCCAGGCCCCACGGACGCTTACCCACTTCGACGGTGCGGGTGGTCTTGCCTTTGGTCAGGTCTATTTCCGAGATGGAGCCAAGCCGTCCGTTGGCTACGTAGAGCTTCTGGTTGTCGCGCGAGAGAGCCAAGCCCATCGGGCGGGCGTCTTGGGGAAGCGTTACGGTACCGATTACTTTGTGCGCCGCTACGTCAATCACCGACACGCTGGCCTCGTTTTCGTTCGATACGTAGGCACGGGAGCCGTCGTGCGAGAAGATGATATCGCGGGGGCGTTTGCCCACTTCGATCACTTTCTGCTCTTCGCCCGTTTCGGCATCGAGGACGTGAATGGAGTGATCCGACTCGCTGGTGACGTAGAACGTTTTGCCGTCGGGGCTGATCTTGACGCCCTCGGGCTCGCGGCCAACTTCGATGGTCTTCACTATTTTTCCGGACTTGATGTCCACGATCGTAGCCTGGGCGGCGTCTTCGTTGGCCACAAAGAGGCGCGTACCGTCGGGGCTGATGTCGAACTGCTCGGGGTCGGAGCCACCGGGCAGCACGCGCAGTACCTTGCGGGTTTTGACGTCAATCTCGGCAATGCCGTCTTTCGACTTATCCGATTTTTGGCTCTCGCATTCTTCATCCGACATGGAGGGCGGGCACTTGGGCGAGCCGCTCAGGGCCACGTACACTTTGCTGCCATCGGGGCTCACGCGCACACCGCGCGGCCGCTGACCTACCGGGATGGTAGCGAGCACTTTGTGATCGCCGGCCGAGACAATATTCAATTCGCCTGCATCTTCGTTGGACGTGTAGATCCACTCGCGGCTGGCCGGGCGGAACACCGTACCCTGGGGTGCTTTCTGGTTCTCGGGGCTGGTTTCTTTGAGGGTCAGCACGTAGCTGGCCACCTGCTGCATCTCTTCGTCGCTGAGTTGTTTGCCCCAAGCCGTCATTCCTTTGCTAGGCACGCCGTATTCGAGGATGTGCATCACGTTGGCCATCTCGCCCCCGTGAATCCAGTAGTCGTCCGTCAGGTTGGGACCCACCATGCCCTCACCTTGCTGGCCGTGGCAGGCAGCACATTTTTGGACAAAAATCTTTTGGCCCGCCAGCAAGTCCGCGTCGGTCGAAAGCATTTTCACGTCGGCAAACTCGTCGGCCGACCCGGCCGGCGAAGTGATGTTGGCTGCCAGCACCCCGACAGATGCGGTGCTCGGGGCGGTTGTCTGGGTACCTTCGGCATCACCCGTTGCGGCCGTGGCCACTTCGGGCGCGTCCGAACCCGCAGTGCCCGGATTGACGGCTACTACGGCCATGTAAGTGCAGAAACCCAGAAAGAGCGCTGCAGCGATTGGGCCCGCCAGCCGGGGCATCTTGAACGAAGTGTTCGGCCCGGCAACGGCCGGCTGGCTCATCTGCTGCATGAGCCGTACGACGGCCACCAGCACGCCGAGCAGCACCAGCACAATCAGGGCGATGGCGGCCAGCATGAAATACGTAAATCCTTGAGAGATCATGAGGGAGGAATTTGGAGTGAGATGATGGGAAGGGCAAACCTATCCAGAGAAATCGGTGGTGAATATTGTGAAAGATCAGTCAGCTTTGGGACGCATGGCCACTACCCGGTTGCCCGGCATACCGTAGCGCTGTTCCAGTTGGGCTACGTTGGCGGTCATTTGTCCGAGCATCTCATTTACTCTATCACGCAGTTTCATGTCGGCGGCCCGCAGCCCGATGGCCACTGGCCAACGGTAGTCGGTGGCCACCACCTGATATTTAGATTTGTACTCGTGTTTGTTGAGATAGCCAGCCGAAGGCCCCCAAATGAAGGCAGCGTCGGCCTCGCCTGCGTCGAGGGCAGCCATGGCTTGCTCGGGATAAGCGTGAAACGAAAGGTTGATGTCGTCGTATTGGGCAAGCGCCTCGATGGGGGGCGCACCAATCTGCGCCACTACCGACATGCCCCGAAGGTCTTCAAGTTTGGTGATGCGTCTGTCGGGATGCGTTACTACGACGTAGCCAACCTCCAGAAAAGCCTGGGTAAGCACCACTTTGCGGGGTATGTACCAGTCGTCTTCGCTGCGTGGCAAGCCCATCTGCATATCACAGTGATTGGCCAACAATCCCTGACGGACCGGGCGCTTGTAATACACCGACATGTCCGTGTAAAGTTTAAGTTTTTTGTCCATGCTGCGGGCCAGTTGATCGGCCAGTTCGACGTACAGACCTTGCATGCCCGTCAGCGAATCGGGGGCTTTCGCGCTAAGGGGCAAATTATGGTCGAGCACGCACACGCACAGAGTATCGCCAATAGCCGCCGCAACGGCTACTGTTTCCTCGGGCGCGTCCGCAGCGGATTCTGTGGGGGTTTCCGACCGCGGTTCTTGACAGCCCATATACAGCATTGCAGGCAGAGCAATTGTCCATAAGGGGCGAAAAAACATTCGTAACATGGTGTGTATTAAGTAATGCTGATATAAAAAAAGGGAGCAATGGCGCTGTTGTACGCCATTGCTCCCGCGCAATCATGTTTATTTAGGGGTTGATGGCAAACACGTGTACCGTGCCACCCGCAGGCGTCGCTTCCACGATTTGCTCACCCAGATCGCCACCGATAAAACCGGGGATCACGGAAGGACGACCGTCCACGATGGCCACGTACTGCTTGCCATCCACCGAGTAGGTGATGGGCGAAGCGCCAATGCCCGACTTGGCTTTGTATTCCCACTTCTTCTCGCCCGTAGTGGCGTCATAAGCGTAGAACATACCTTCTAGGTTGCCGAAGAACAGCAGGTTACCACCCGTGGTGAGCGCACCGCCGGGGATGGGGAACTTCTGCTTGATACCCCACTTCTTCTCTTGCTTGATCGGATCCCAAGCAATGTACTCGCCCGGAAATTCGTCTTCGGGTTCCATTTCCCACTCGGCACCGAGGTAGAAGTAGCCACGCTGATACTCTACGTCGCTGGTTTCGAAGCTCATGCCCATGTGGTTAGCCGGGATATACACCAGACCCGTTTCGGGGCTGAAAGACATAGGCTGCCAGTTTTTGCCACCAATAAAGCTGGGGAACACCTGATCACTTGCGGGGATGTTGCGCGTCGAAACGGGGCGGTACTGCTCCTGCTCGACGGGACGGCCCGAGGCCAAGTCAATGCTCGATGCCCAGTTGGCTTTTACAAAGTTATTGGCAGAAAGCAACTTACCCGTTTCGCGGTTGAGCACGTAGAAGTAGCCATTGCGATCGGCCTTGAGGGCCGTAGCCGTCTTCTTACCGTCAATTTCGAGGTCGGCCAGTACCAGTTCGTTGGTACCGTCATAGTCCCACGCATCGTAGGGCGTATGCTGGTAGTGCCACTGGATCTTGCCGTTGTCAGGATTGATGGCCAGCGTCGAGGTGCTGTAGAGGTTGGTCTGGTCGCCAAATTCGGGCGAGTCGGGACCGCGGAGGGCAGCGTTCCAGGGCGAGGGATTGCCCGTACCCCAGTAAACCAAGTTACGCTCGGGGTCATAAGAACCCGTGTACCAAGGTGCAGCGCCGCCAGTTTTCCAGCTATCGCCTTTCCAGCTCTTGCGTACTTCTTCGTTGTCTTCGCCGGGCACTGTGTACGTACGCCACACCAGGTTGCCTTCGGCTACGTTGTAGGCACTCAGGTAGGAACGTCCGCCGTACTCACCCGCGCCAAAACCAGCGATCACTTTGTTTCCTACAATCAGGGGCGGCGAAGTCATCACCGAACCTTGCTTGTAATCCACTACCTCTACCGTCCAGAGCTCTTCGCCCGACTGGGCATCGAGGGCTGTGAGTTTGCCGTCAAGGCGACCGAAGAAAATACGGCCGTCGTCGTAAGCTACGCCCCGGCTGACAATACCGCAGCAGGCATACCGTGCCACGTCGCCGGGCACTTCAAGGCTGTATTCCCATTTCTTTTCGCCCGTTTTGGCGTCGAGGGCATACACGTAACGCGGACCGTTGGCCGTCGAGATGTACATCACTCCGTCCACTACGAGAGGCGTCACTTGCTGAGCTTCTTCATTATTGAGGTTAAACTCCCACGCCTCGGTGAGTTGGTTAACGTTTTCGGAAGTTACTTGCTTGAGTGCACTGAAACGTTGGGCCGAGTAATCTTTCCCGTGCATGTTCCAGTCGTCTTTGGGTGCGTCGGCCAGCGTGGTTGCCTGTTCGTCGCCTTGGGCTGTCTCCTGCTTGGCAGAATCGCCGCCGCAGGCCGTCAGCCAGAGCGAAGCGCCCGCCACGAGCCCTGCCGAGAGCATCTTGGTCAGTGGTCGCCAGCTGTAGCCGAATGTTGTGGTACTTTGCTTGTTTACCATCATGGTGATAAAATTGTATGAATTTGATTGATTGGAAATGCGCTACGTAAAAGTAAGCAATTGGTTTGGTGGTCAGGCCTCAGGACTATGAAGCATCTCATCTGGGATAAAGGTTCAATTTACCTCAAAAATATGCGTAATCTCAAAACAAAAGACATCAAAAACGGATGCCCACAAGGAGAATTGACGCATTGCTTTTCTTTTCAACAGCCGAAAAAATTTTTAGCTGTCTACGTGCAAATTGCCAAAACTTTATGAAATTGAATTATATTACAAGATCAAGTAAGTGATACGATCCTATCAAACCACCACGTAACATGACGAAATCTCCCGTATCGGCTATCCCCGGTAAGAGCATTGAGAAACTCGTAGAAAACCGCACGGCTTACTCGTTTGGTGACTCTGAGCTATGCCTCTACGAAACCTTCGCGCGCAGCGAACGCGAACCGCTGGTGTTCCACAATCCTGTCATTGTCAGTATGCTTTCGGGCAAAAAAGTGATGCATTTTGACCCGGGAGAGTCCTTTGAGTTTTACCCAGGGGAAACTTTGGTCGTCGCCCCCAACCGCCCGATGGAAATTGATTTTCCAGAGGCCACGGTCGAAAACCCTACCCGCTGCCTCACGCTGGAACTGCGGGCCGACAAAGTAGAAGAAGTACTCAGCCTCATGAAAGACCGCATCCCGACTGTGGACGACACCTGGAACGTGGCCGAAGAATGCGTCTATTATTCCAAAAACCAGCAGGTGGCCCAAGCCCTGCAGCGGTTGGTGTGGCTTACCCTCGATAACAACCCCGCCAAGCCCATTCTCTTCGACCTGGGGCTGAAAGAGCTCATCATTCGCCTTCTCCAAACCCGGGCCCGCGACATGCTCCTGCACATCGAAGAGGCCTCTACCCCGGAAGGCCGCATGGCCCGGGCCGTAGAGTACATCCGGCGCAACCTCCACCAACCCATTACCATCGAAGAAATCTGCGACGAAGCCTGCATGAGCAAGCCTTCGCTCTTCCGCCACTTCCGCAACGAAGTGGGCTTCTCCCCCACCGATTTTATCAACCGAGAACGCATGCGTCTGGCCAAGCAGCAACTGCGCGAGAAAAGCAAATCCGTTACCGACATCTGCTACGAATTGGGCTACAACCACCTGAGCTACTTCGTGCGCCTGTTCAAAAAATACGAAGGTATCACGCCCAAACAATACCAAATAAAGCTGGAGCAGAGCGCGCACTGATAATTCGCCTGACCGGCGCAGACGCTGCCCGGCCCAATCCAGACCCTGAAAAGACGCACACCGCGTCTTTTTTATTTGCTAGAGTTCCATCCGCACCGACAGGCCGTAGGCCCGGCCCTGCGGGAAGGCCAGGCGGTATTCGTCAATCCCGTTGCCTTCGCCACGGTTGCGCACCAGGTTGATAAACCCCAGGTTGGTCACCTGCAAGCTCAGGCTGGCCTGCCGAACCCGCGCCCGCTGCACCCACGCCTCGGGCACGGCGTAGGAGACGCTCAAATGGCTGATTTCGATGTGGGAGTTATTGTAAATAAAGCGCGTGGAGTTGCGGCTGGTGGGCACGCCCGCTTCGAGCAAGCGGGGCGTGTCGGTCAGGTCGCCGGGCTGCTGCCAGCGGTTGAGCTGGTTGACGTCGGCATTGAAGAAATCAACGTTGCGCCCGTCGCTGGCCACCAGCATCACCCGCTCGGGCACCTGCACCCAACTGCCGTAGGCGTAGGTCACCAACGAACTGAACGTAAACGCCCGCCAGGTGAGCACGTGCGTCATCCCACCGAAAAACAGCGGCGTGGCGTCGCCCACCCGCACGCGGTTCTCGACGCGCCGGGCCAGGTTGGCATCGTCGGTAAGGGTGCCGTCGGGCAACAGGAAAAGCCGCTTGCCGTTGTGGGGATCCACCCCCGCGTAGCGCGTGGCGTAGAGCGAGGTGACGCTCTCGCCCTGGCGGACGCCCGCCAGGGTGGTCAACGAGCCTTCAATTTCGCGTCCGCCCGCAATGCGCGTCACCACGTTGCGGTTGGTCGCGATATTGAAGTTAGTCGTCCACCGCAAACGGCCCCTCTCCACGTTGGTGGTGTTGAGCGTCAGTTCCCAGCCCGTGTTGCGCAAATCCGAGAGGTTGGCCGTCACCGACCTGAAGCCCGTCTCGGCGGGTAGGTCCAACTGCCCGATGGCCCCTTGCGTCTGGTCGCGGTAGTGCTCCAGCGTCAGGCTCACGCGCCCAAACAACAGGGCATCCAGCCCAAAGTTGAGTTTGGTGGTCAGCTCCCAGGACAGCCCGGGGTTGGCGGCCGTTACGGCCGAACTGCCACTCTGGCCGCCGTAGGCCGCCGAGGCGTCGAAGCGGTACACCCCCCGCGCCGTGTAGGAGCCGATGCGCGCGTTGCCCGTGGTACCGATGGTGGCGCGCAGCTTGAGCAAGTCCAGGCCTTTTAGTTTCCCCCACGATTCCTCGGTCAGCACCCAGGCCGCCCCCGCCGAGCTGAAGCGGGCCACCTGCTGGTCACCCCCAAACACGGAGGCCGCGTCTTGCCGGGCCGTCACCGAGAGGTAGTAGCGGTGGCGGTAGTCGTAGGCACCCCGGGCGTAGAGCGACAGTTGGCTTTCCTCGTTGTCGGACGAGGCCGCCGACGT
>DAIMZG010000043.1:0-12418 GCA_036734065.1 Catalimonadaceae bacterium | reverse complement strand
GCTCCACCCGCATCTTAAAATATTTGGCGGTCAGCAGGTGACCCAATTCGTGCAGTCCCACCAGGATCGAAATCCCCAAGATAAGCTGCCCCGCCATTACCAGTGCATCCATACAAAAATCAAAGAAAAATGGTCGTTATCAGCCACAACGCCCGCGCGTGGGCAAAGAGTTTAGAAGGGGTCGTACGGCGGCCCACCATCAGCACAAACTGCTGGCCAAGCGGCGGGTTTCGGCATCGGTTTCTACGTAGTCCTGATAACCAGGACGGGCAATATACGCCACCTTGGCCATACAGTCGGCGATGACGTCGGATATCTGGAGAAAACCAATTTTTTCGTGCAAGAAGGCCGCCACGGCCACCTCATTGGCGGCGTTGACCACGCAGGCCGTATTGCCACCCCGCGCCAGGGCGTCGAAGGCCAATTGCAGGTTGCGGAACGTGTCGCGGTCGGGTGCCTCGAAGGTCAGGCAAGGATACTGCCCAAAGTCGAAGCGGGGAAAGGCCGCCGGCAGCCGGTCGGGATAGCTCAGGCCCAGTTGAATCGGGACGCGCATGTCGGGCAGGCCCATTTGCGCCTTGAGGCTGCTGTCTTCGAACTGCACCAGCGAGTGGATGATAGACTGCGGGTGCACTACCACCTCGATTTGCTCGGGGCGTACGTCGAACAGCCAGCGGGCCTCGATCACCTCCAGGCCCTTGTTCATCAGCGTGGCCGAGTCAATCGTGATCTTGGCACCCATCACCCAGTTGGGGTGTTTGAGGGCCTGCGCCCGCGTGACGGTCGCCAGAAAGTCGCGCTTGCGCCCCCGGAACGGCCCGCCCGACGCGGTCAGGATGATTTTCTCGATGGGATTGTGGGCTTCGCCCATCAGGCACTGAAAAATGGCCGAATGCTCGGAGTCCACCGGAATAATCTGCACCCCGTGCTGCCGGGCCTGTTGCATCACCAATTCGCCCGCCACTACCAGCGTTTCTTTGTTGGCCAGGGCAACGGTCTTGCCCGCCGCAATGGCCCGCAGCGTGGGCTGCAGGCCTGCGTAGCCCACCAGGGCTGTCAGCGCTACGTCCACGTCGGGGTGGGCGACCACTTCGGCCAGGGCGTCGGCCCCGCTCATTACCGCGATGGGTAGCGAGGCCAGGGCCGTGCGCACGGTGTCGTAGAGGTCAGTCTGGCCGATCACCACCACGGCGGGTCGAAACTGGCGGGCCTGGGCGATGAGCAATTCGGCGTTGCGCTGGGCCGTGAGCACCTGCACGCCGAAGCGGTCGGGGTGGGCGGCCACCACTTCGAGGGCCTGCGTGCCGATGGAGCCAGTCGAGCCGAGGATGGCAATTTTTTTCATGGTAGGAGGTAAACAAGTCAGCCCCGGGAGGGTTCGTGCGCGGGCCTTTTTGGAGGGTCAGATCATCTTTTCCAGTTCGGTGGCCAGTTTGCGGTCGTTGGCCAGGCGGGGCACTTTGTTTTGTCCGCCCAACTTGCCCAGACTTTTCATGTAGTGCCGGAACGCCTCGGGCGGCAGGGCGCGCACCACCAGGGGTTGCAAGATGCTGCCGCTGATGAGGTCGTCGTAGTAGGTATTGAGCTTGCGGAGGTGCTCGTCGAGGCGGCGTTCGAAGGCGGGCAGGTTGGCCGGCAACTGGGCAAACTCCACGAACCATTCGTGGTGGGGCAGACCCTCAGACGGGGTCACCTGCGGGGCCACCGTAAACTCGACCACGCGGGCTTCGGGGTGGTAGCGCAGCGTCTCGCGCAGGGCCTTTTCGACTTCCTCGCCGATTACGTGCTCGCCGAAGGCCGAGATAAAGTGCTTGACGCGCCCCGTTACCAGCAGCCGGTAGGGCTGCTTCGAGACAAACTTGACCGTGTCGCCGATCGAATAGCCCCACAGGCCCGCGTTGCTGCTCAGCACCAAGGCGTAGTTTTTGTCTAGCTCCACCTGCTCAATCGAAAGGCGCGTGGGGTTTTCGCTGAAATACTCTTCGGCGGGGATAAACTCGTAGAAGATGCCGCTGTCGAGCAGCATCAGCAGTCCGTCGCCTTTTTGCCGGTCTTGGTAGGCAATAAACCCCTCCGAGGCGGGGTAGGTCTCGATCGAGTCCACTGTCCGGCCGATGGTGTCGAAGAGCTTGCGGCGGTAGGGCTCGAAGTTGACACCGCCATAGACAAACAGCGAAAAGTCGGGGAAGGTCTCGCCGATGGGCCGCCCGCCCGTACGGGCCTGTAGGCGGTCGAAGTACATCTGCACCCAGGGCGGAATGCCCGAGATGAGCGACATGCGGGCCGTGAGCGTCTCGTCAATGATGCGCTCGATCTTGGTTTCCCAGTCGTCAATGCAGTTGGTGGCGTAGCTGGGCTTCTGGTTAGTGCGCAAATAGGCGGGCACGTGGTGGTTGACCAGCCCCGACAGTCGCCCGACGCGAATACCATTTTTTTCTTCCACCTCGGGGCTGCCCGACAGGAAGATGAGCTTTTGGTCGAGAAACTGCGCCTTGCCCGTTTCGTGAATGTAGCTCAGCAGGGCGTTGCGGGCGCTGTTGATGTGGTTGGGGATCGAGTCGCGCGTGATGGGGATGTACTTGGTGCCCGAAGTGGTGCCCGACGTTTTGGCAAAGTAGGCGGGCAGGCCGGGCCAGAGTACATCGCGCTCGCCATCGCGGACTCGCGCCACGTAGGGGGCCAGTTGCTCGTAGTCGCGCACGGGCACTTGGCGTTTGAAGTCCTCGTAGGAGCGCACGTCGGCTAGGCCATGGTCGCGGCCGAAGGCCGTGGTAGCGGCCCGACGAACGAGTTTTTCGCGCCACTGGGTTTGCACCGCGTGGGGCTGGCGCGACCAGCGGCGCGTATCGGCGGCCACCCAGGCCGCCAAGGGCTTACTCAGCAGAGATCGGATACCCATGCAGGGCAAAAAATGATGATGGCCTGCAAGGTAGGCAAAAGCGGGTAATGTGGGGACAGGGGAGTGGAAGAGGTATATTAAGGTGGGGTCGCTCCGACGGGCGTTCGGATCTGCACACCCGATTGCTTGTCAGTATTGGCTTTGTACGCCGGAAGGTGTGGCCAGGCTTTCGCGCGGCGGCCTCAAAATATATCCCTCAAAAAGGCATCAGGGATAAAAAGTATCCACGTCTTGCAGCACCCGCTCGAGGGCTTCGCGGCTGAGCAGCACCTGCCGCCGGAAGTTGGCCACGGCCACGGCGTAGTTGAGCAGTAGCACGCCGAACGTGACAGTGGCGTACACGTAGCGCGGCTGGATGAAGAGAAAAAACAGCCCGATCACCAGAATCAGCACCGACGAAAGGGCCAGCATGAGCTGTGCCCCGTCGAAAAGTCGGTAGTCCACAAAGAGGATGCAACTGCGCGAAGCCCCCTCTACCCGGCCATTGAGCAGGGGCAGAAACATCTGCTGCTGCCGTACCACCCGCGAAATACTGAAGTGCGTTTCGCCCACCAGTCCGTTGAACTGCCATTCGGAAGACGCGGTTGGGCGCCGGACAGCCGTCGGATGATTGACGGGCGCGCGTACGACCTTGCGTAGCCGCGTCATGACGGCTTCGGCCGGGTGGGCCACCACCAAGACGTGTTGTTCGCGGGGCAAAAGGTTCATGGGCAGAAGGGCTTAGCGCATGGCGATGCAGGATATCTCGACGTTGGCCTCTTTGGGTAGCTTGCTTACTTCCACGGTTTCGCGGGCGGGGGGCGCCTGGTCGAAGTAACGGCCATAAATTTCGTTGATGGCCCTAAAGTCGTTCATGTCGCGGATGAATATCGTACACTTCACCACCTTGTCGAAGCTGCTGCCCGCCGCCGCGAGCACGGCCCCGAGGTTCTGCATCACCGCCTCGGTTTCCTGCGTGATGGAGCCTTTGGCCATCTCGCCCGTGGTGGCGCTCAGGCCAATCTGTCCGGAGACAAACAGCCATTCGCCGACGGCGATGGCTTGGCTGTACGGCCCGATGGGGGCGGGGGCCTCGGCGCTGATGATAGATTCCTTTTTCATATAGTGGCGTACGCGTCAGAGTGCAATGAGTCCTTCGATGCGGGCGGCTCTTTCGTACACCCGAATGACCGCATCGCTGCTGGGCATAAACAACTTGGCCGTCAGGCTCACGTAGCGGCCGTTGCGCGAGGGACGAGCCTGCACATCGGTTTTGGTGAAGAGCGCTTCTACGTCGGACGCCTTTTCGGGCTTGACGATAAACTTGAACATGTATAGCCTTGGCCAGCGCTGATCGTCTAGTTTGGCGTGGAGTCGGGATAAATCCATGTACGAACGGAGGTTTGCGGAGATAATGAAATCCGTCAACTTTCTCGTAAAGAAATAAGTTTCGCACAAAAAAAGCCGGTAAAGTACCGGCTTGGGTGCATGCTTCGCAGACTACGCTTTGTCGAAGTTGCGCTTTTCTTTGATGCGGGCTGATTTGCCAAAGCGGCCCCGCAGGTAGAACAAGCGGGCGCGACGTACCTTGCCTTGCCGCACGAGTTCGATTTTCTCGATGCTGGGCGAAATGATGGGGAAAATGCGCTCTACGCCAATGCCATTAGAAATCTTGCGCACCGTAAACGTTTCGCCGTTGGTGTTGGGATTGCGGCGCTGAATCACCGTGCCTTGAAAGAGCTGGACGCGCTCTTTGTTGCCCTCTTTGATGCGGACGTGGACGGTGATGGTGTCGCCGGGCTGAAAGTCGGGAAATTTCGACCGCGCTTCGGCGTATTCGGCTTCTACGAGTTTAATCAATTGATCGCTCATGGGGGTAATGGCTATATATAATGGTGTCCGGTAAAAGGAGGATGAACGGCGAATCTGGCCAAAAACGGATTGCAAATATAGGAGTATTTTCTCGATTTGTGTGGTAAGGTCAAAAATCTTAGAAAGGGTGCGCCGCCAGCCACGGACACAAGTCGGCGACGGGGCAGCGACCGCAATAGGGCTGGCGGGCGGTGCAAACCCGCTGGGCGTGCCACTGGGTTTGCTGCCAGAAGGCAAAACGGGCTGCGGCCGTGGGGGCCAGCCATTCGTCCAATACGTCGGCCCGCCAGCCCAGGCGATGCCAGACCCGCACGGCCGCGGGGTCGGCGGGCAAAAGGGGCTGATGAAACTGCCACAGCAGCCAACGGGCGGCCACGGCGGGCGTCACGCCGGGTAGCGCCTCTGCCCACGCCCGGGCGGCGTCGGGCAAGGGGTTGGGTAGCTCGCCGAGGCGCTGCTGCCCTTCGGGACTGTAGAGGTGTTGGGCCAAGGCCCGCATGGTGGGCGGGGGCAGGGCGGCCGCCGCTAGCCACGCGTCGGGCGCTTGGCCGAGGTTGCCGGCCGGATAGCGCCGCCACAAACGCTGCCAGGCGCGCAAGGCGTCGGGGAGCGGCGAAGTACCCCCAAACACCAGCTTGAGCAACGACTCGGCCGGATCAGGCGCGGGGGTGGGCAGGCGCGGCTGGCCATAATGCGCAGGCCAGCGACGGCAAACTTCGCGAAAACGCACCTCAGCGGGCAAATGGCTCGTATCAAACATGGTATATCATTCGGGGCATACTCAACTGCCGCAAAACTTGGCCCTCCGGGGTTGTTTTTTGGAAAACGGATGGCCTATTTTAAAGCCTATTTTTAATTGTGTGAAGAAACGAAAGGAACCCGCTCCTCCCAAAATTGTGATCGGACGCAAAGACCTGGTGGACCTGCCCGACCTCCGGTTGTTCGACGTCCAGGCCAAAATTGATACGGGTGCCTACACCTCAGCCATTCACTGTACGCGCATCAAAGAAATGGTGGAAGACGGGCGGCGCTACATCACTTTTCACGTGCCCCATGCCCGGGTGGAGGGGCAACGCGACCCCGTGTTCCGGACGGCGCAATTCTCCCTCAAAAATATTCGCAGCTCGACGGGACATCTGGAGCGCCGCTACGTAATAGTGACGCACCTGCAACTTTTTGGTAAACTGTACCAGACCGAATTTTCGCTTTCAGACCGGAGTCAGATGAGAAACCCGATCTTGCTGGGACGTAAGTTGCTCACCCGCCGTTTTGTGGTGGATGTAGCCCGCAAAGACCTTTCTTATCGGCACAAAACCACCATGGGCGCGTCAGGATCTCCTCCGTTGGCAGCAGGTTCGTCGCCTCAGCCATGAGCCAAGTCCGTAGGCTTCTGGCATAGCCTTGGCCACCAGACCACCCCGTCATTGTTCACCTACTTATTTTCTACTTCTTTTCTTGCCCTATGAAAATCGCCGTTCTCTCCCGTAACCCTAATCTCTATTCTACCCGCCGCCTCGTTGAGGCCGGACGACAGCGCAATCACGAAGTAGTAGTGATGGATCATTTGCGTTGTGACATCATCATCGAAAAGGGCGGGCCGGCGGTGCTCTACCGCAACGAGCGCGTCACCGACGTGGACGCCATCATCCCCCGCATCGGGGCATCGGTAACTTTCTACGGAACGGCCGTGGTGCGCCAGTTCGAGATGATGAACGTCTTTTCGGTGGTCGAGTCGCAGGCCATCGTCCGTTCGCGCGACAAACTGCGCTCGCTGCAAGTGCTTTCGCGGGCGGGGCTGGGCTTGCCGGCCACGGGCTTTACCAATTACTCGCGGCAGGAAAACACCCTGCTCGAAGAGGTAGGCGGGGCGCCGGTCATCATCAAGTTGCTGGAAGGCACGCAAGGGCTAGGCGTAGTGCTGGCCGAAACGCAAAAAGCGGCCACGTCCGTGATCGAAGCTTTCAACGGCCTCAAGGCCCGCATCATCGTCCAAGAGTTCATCAAAGAGGCCAAGGCAGCCGACATCCGCGTCTTCGTGGTGGATGGCGAAGTGGTCGGGGCTATGATGCGCCAGGGCAAAGAAGGCGAGTTTCGCTCGAACCTGCACCGGGGCGGCACGGCCTCGATCATCCGCCTCAACCGGGCCGAGAAATCGGCCGCCTTGACGGCTGCCAAAGCCCTGGGCCTGTCGGTGGCGGGTGTGGACATGCTGCGCTCGGCGCGTGGGCCGCTCATTATTGAAGTCAACTCTTCGCCAGGACTAGAGGGCATCGAAAAAGCCACGGGCGTAGACATCGCCGGAAAAATCATTGAATATGCCGAGCGCAACAATGCCCCCAAAAAACGCCGCAACCAAGACAAGGTAAAAGGTTAGGGTCGGCTCCGCCGTCGTAGGCCGGTAGGGGTAGAAAATTTTCTGCTCCTACCGGCCTACGTAATTACAGGCAGTTGCAACGTAAAAATAGCACCCTGGCCCGGCCCTGGGCTGTGGGCGCCGAGCTGTCCACCAGCCCTGGCCACAAGTTCGCGTATCAGGAACAGCCCTACGCCGTGCGAAGGCTCGCCCGCCGTGCCCGTTCGGCGCTGATCGGTGAAGCGGTCAAACAGCCTTTCGGCCACTTCGGGCGCAAAGCCTATGCCCTCGTCGCGTACATATAACATCAGTTGTTCGGCGTGGGCTGTGGCCTCAACCGTGATGGTTTGCCCCTCGTGCGAGAACTTGGCCGCGTTGACCAGCAGGTTCTGTAGGATACGCGCTAGTTCGGAATCCGCCAAGGCCACGCGGGGCAATGTATCGGGCATTTGGCACACAATGCGCAGTTTTTTGTGGGTAAACTCGGCTTGTATTTGGTCGGTAAGCAATGCCAGTACCGTGGGTAGATCAACGTGGGACAGTTGGTCTACGGGGGGCAACTCCTGATGTAGCTGCGCCAGCACAGTTTCCATACAGGTCAGTTGGCGCTCCAGGGTTTTGGTCATCAGGTCGTAATACTGCGCGTGCGACGCAGGATCGGCGCGACACAATTCGATCAGCCCCAGCACCGAAGCGGCCGGCGAGCGTAGGTCGTGCGAAAGGGTCGTGATCAGCAGTTTTTTGTCCGCTAGCAGCGCGTCGAGTTGCAAAAGGGTTGTCTGCGTGTCGCGCATCAATTCGCCTACTTCGTCGGGGTGGTGTGTGGGCAATGTGGGCAAGGTGCCGTGGCGTAGGTAGGCTACCAGGGCGTCGCGGGTTTGCACAATGGGGCGGGTGAGCGCGTTGAGCAGCCACAACGTCAGGGCCGTAGCGGCCAGCGTACATAGCAATGCCACCACCACCACCGAAAGCGCTTGCAGTGTGTCGGGGCGGCGCCAGACCAGCCAGACGATCAGGCCCACCAGCGGAATATGGACGCCCACGAAGGCGATCAGAAAGAACTTCCAGGCGTAGCGCCGGAGGCCAAAACGCTGGGAAAGAAATGCGTAGAGTTGCATGCTGCCGAAACGACGGCGGGGTAATTATTGGTATAATCACAGAATACAATGCCTTTTGGGCGTAGTAGGCAAAACTCCCGCGAAGATCACCTGCGTACGAAGTGTGCTTACTTCACTTACTTCGGGGCGGGGATTGGCTCCTCAGAGTTTGTCCGATCGGTGGGCAGCCGAATCCGCTCGTAGAGCAGGTGAATGGCCAGAATCGCCACCCCAAACGCCACGGCGACCACCACCAGCACCGTGCTCGTCAGGCCTTCGGCGCCGAAAGACAGTTTGATCAGAATGGTGGAAATGATGAAGCCCGAGTCGCGAATAACCCGGTTGAACTTTTCGATATGCAGAAACGAGATGAGCAACAAAAGCACATCGGTCATGATGAGGACGGTGAAAAACTCATCGAAAAAAATGCGGTTGATGTCCCGGACTTCGGGAGGACTTTCGCCTGGGGGCAATGTTGGTGGCGGCGGCACGGGCAAGAACGTTTCGTACGCCCAGCTGCCAAGGCTGTAGATACCCAACCCAATAAAGATGGGCACTAGCGCAACGGCCACTATTTTTTTGGTACGCAGAAAGCCCGCCAGTCCCGACAAACCCATATCGGGCACCTGCTGGCGGCTCCGCAGTCGTTCGCTGAGGCGATAGAAAGTAAAAATGAGCAAGAACAGCAGGATGGTGGCCATCAGGTCGTAAGTAAACTGCAAGTCTTCGCGCACCTCGAACCAGTTGGGCGTAAACTCCAGCTTCGAGAGGTCTTTGAATATCCGGCGGATGATGATGAGCGTGATGATCTCGTACTGCTTGCCGATGTAGATGGTGGTGGACTGAGGAATGTGGTAGATGAGCAAATACACCTCGTAGAGCAAGATGAACGAGAAAGGGGTGTAGATGGCCGCAATGGGATTGTTTAGCAAGGAGGAATCAGAGTCCACGGGGGCGGGTAGCCATTGCAAGTCGTGCAGGAGGATCAGCAGCAGGTGCAACAAAAAGCTACCGATGGCCACCATCACAATGACATGCTCGCAACGGGAGCGGGTCTTCTCGGAGAGCAAGCCCGTTGCTAGGCGCATGTACCAGGATTCGCGGGAGAACATAAGGCCGATTTTACCCGTGTGATGGCTGCGGGTTTGCCCACTCAACCCGGCGCGTCGGACTTTGTTTGGTGGGTAGGCTTCTCCGATAGGGGATTGGCGTCTTGTGGGGTGACGTGGGCGGGCATCACCAGCCGAATGCCGCAGAACTTGCAGTACTGCGCGTCGGGCGTGTGGTCGCTGGGCTGGCAGCGGTTGCAGCGCTCGGGCACGTCCGACGGATTTTTGCTGGCGGCCTGAATTTCGGAACTAATAATGCCCGTGGGTACGGCAATGATGCCGTAGCCCATGATGATGATAACCGTGGCCAGGGCCTGGCCCACCACCGTGTGGGGGGTGATGTCGCCGTAGCCGACCGTGGTGAGTGTAACGACGGCCCAATAGACACCGCGCGGAATGCTTGTAAAACCGTTTTCTGGCCCTTCGATGATGTACATGAGCGCACCGGCAATCACGACGATACTTATCAGCACCGTCAGAAATACGATGATCTTGTACTGACTGGCCCGCAAGGCCCGTTGCAACACGCGGGCTTCGCCCATAAAGCGCGCCAACTTCAGGATGCGGAACACCCGCAGTAGGCGCAGCATCCGCACTACGCGCGTGTACTGCATGCCCGGCACGAAAAAACCCATGTAAAAGGGCAGGAACGAGAGCAAGTCCACGATGCCCAGAAAACTGCGGGCGTAGCGACGCGGACGCTCCGAAACCCACAAACGCAGGCCATATTCGAGGGTGAAAAGTATCGTCACGATCCAGTCGGCCGTCAGGAGCCAATCGTGGTAGCGGTCGTAAATATGCTGTACGCTTTCCAGCATGACAATCAGCACGCCCAGCACAATGAGCACAAGCAAGGCCACGTCGAAGGCTTTGCCGGCGGGCGTATCAGTGTGAAAAATGATGCGAAAAAGTTGCTGGCGCCAGCGCTGGGAAATAAGTCTCATACGAGTTAAATAATCAAATCGGGCTACTTTGCGTACGAAAAAATCGGGCAGATGCCCGGCTTGCCCGATGTTTTTTGGTTATTCAGACAAATGCGTAGTTTAACGTCTTGATTAACGTCCCCTCATGAAAGAAATCATCTTACTGACCCGGCAGTTTCCTCTCCATTTTGAAGACGGCGACGCCCACACCCGCATTGACCTTGAGCAAATTCGCCAGGAACTGAAAGACCAATACGACCTGATCGGCGAATTTCCCGCTTCCGTGTCGGTCAGCGAAGGTAAGTTACACATTACCTTCCTGATGACGCCGCGCCGCCAGGCCGTTCCCATTGGCTTTGGGGCCTGACCCATTTCCGACCTACTTCAGTTTGTCCACCCATTCTTCACCCCTATGCAAGTCATTCCTCGCTTGATCCTCCAGCAACTCTACAACCGCGGCAGCCTGCGCAACACCGAAGACGGTGTCCATTTTATCATTAAAAATCGGCTCAGCGACGCCAAAATCACGGCCGTTCAAGAACTGCGTTTCAACAACCAACGCGTGTCCGCCGCTCAAATTCGCGTCCGACTGCCCGACGGACACGTGGTGCCGGCTACCCACATCTCTGAATACGAGCCTATCAGTTTTGCCCTGAAAGAAAGTTGCGAACTGATTGTGGCGACCGACCCGCTGCCCGAGGGTAAGTACGAAATCGAGGTCATCGTCGAGACCAAGCCCTTTGGGCTGTTGCACATCCGCTCCGAAGACACCCTTGCGGCCGACTCGGTCGAAGAAATCAGGATTCCGCGGGCCGAAGACGACTACGCCCCGTCTGTCATTGAGGCAAGGCAACAATTTATAGAAGACTATAGCCAGAAGTCTTTTCAGCACATCAAGCACTATTCGATTGACCCGCACACTACGCAGGGGAACGTCGAGCACTTCGTGGGCGTGGCGCAAATTCCCCTCGGACTGGCCGGGCCCCTTCGCGTCAACGGCGAATATGCCCAGGGCGAGTTTGTGGTGCCCATGGCCACCTCCGAAGGCACGCTGGTGGCCTCCTACAACCGGGGCATGAAGGTGATCAACCGCAGCGGCGGCGTCAAGTGCACTGTTATCGGCGACTCGATGCAGCGAGCTCCCGTGTTTGTCTTTGCCGATGCCCGCGGCGCCCGCGAGTTTGTCCGCTGGATCAACGAGCACTTCGACGACATTGCCCACCGGGCCGAGGCTACCTCCAGCGTGGCCAAGTTGCAGTACATTGATTCGTACCTGGCCAACAAGTTTGCCTACCTGCGCTTCAACTTCTCGACGGGCGACGCGGCCGGGCAGAATATGGTTGGTCGGGCTACCTTCGCGGCCTGCAGTTGGATCCTGGACACCTACCAGGAATACAAGATCGAGCACTTCTACCTGGAGTCGAATTTTGCCACCGACAAAAAAGCTTCGCAAGTCAACATGATGCACACGCGGGGTAAACGCGTGGTGGCCGAGCTGACCATCCCGCGCGAGGTGCTCATCCAACTTATGCGCGTCGAGCCCGAGAAGATATTTTATCATGCGCAAGTATCCAACGTAGGCTCGATCCTGGCGGGTGCCAACAACAACGGCTGCCATTCGGCCAACGGCATTACGGCCATGTTTATCGCCACCGGGCAAGACGTGGCCAACGTGGCCGAGTCGTCGGCCGGGATCATGTACACCGAGCTGACGCCCGAAAAAGACCTCTACCTCTCAATGACCATCCCCTCGCTGATTGTGGCCACCTACGGCGGCGGCACGGGCCTGGCCACCCAGCGCGAGTGTCTCGAAATGATGGATTGCTACGGCCGCGACCGCGTCAACAAGTTTGCCGAGATCGTGGCGGGCGTGGTGATGGCGGGCGAGATTTCGCTGGCGTCGGCCATCTCGTCGTCCGATTGGGTGTCGAGCCACGAGCGCTACGGCCGCAACCGCTAGGCAAACCGCGCCGCGCGCAAGTCAGCCTGTAGGCCGTTGAGCGCCTGCGTTAGCTGACGGCACCGGCGCTCGGCCTCGCCAAAGTCTTCTTGGTCGAGGGCGAGCCGGAGGGCGTCGTGCAGGCTATCGAGTTGGGCGGCCTCCTGCCCGATGCGGGTTACGAGTCGCGCACGTTCCTGGGCTTTGTCTTTTTGCATGGCCTTTTGTGCGCAGAAAGTGCCCACAG
>DAIMZG010000042.1:0-12473 GCA_036734065.1 Catalimonadaceae bacterium | reverse complement strand
GTCCAGGCGCCCGCCGTGGCCCGGTGTACGGCCACGTACCACGGCACGGCCGTCACCGCCCAAATCAGGATACCCGTAAAAGGCCGGAACGCCCGCAAATGGGCCCAGGCCTGCGCCCACGAGGCCGCCGGGCGGCTCAGCAAAAAGAGCAGCACGGCCAAGCCCGTCAGCACCACCGCCACCGGGCCTTTGGCCAGCGTGGCCAGCCCCAGCGCAAGGTAGCCTCCGTAGCACCATACGGGCGTTTGCTCGAGGTAGCCCACCAGCAGTGCGAAGAGGGTGCAGGTAATAAAAAAGATCAGGTAGGGGTCGGGCGTGGCCAGGTGAAATTGCGTCGCCACTTGCAGGGAAGCAAGCAGACAACCCGCCGCGTAGAGGGCCGTGCGCGCGTCGAGCAGTCGGCGTGTGCCGACGTAGGTGACCAGCACGGTACCCACGCCCATCAGGGCCGAAAAGAAGCGGGCCGCAAACGGATTGGCCCCCCACCAGGCGTAGGCCAGGCGCATGAAATAGTAATGCAGCGGGGGCTTGTCGGTGCGCAACTCGCCGTTGAAGGTGGGTACCACCCAGTCGGCCCGCTCCCACATTTCGCGGGCGCAGGTGGCGTTTTTGGCTTCGTCGAGGATGTAGATGGATAGGCCGCCAATGTTGGCCATAAAGAGCACCAGCCCTACCAGGGTGATGGCCACGAGCGGATGTTGCAGGTACCTCATGCGGGGGCATAGTTACGGCTTTTTCGGCTGGATCGGGGCGCCGACAAGACCAGGCGCCGAAAAGATTTGGCGACCCAAATGGCGACTTTCGCCTACATTTGCCCATGCGCGCCTTCTACACGATCGTCCTGTTGTTGCTGTCAAATACATTCATGAACTTGGCTTGGTACGGGCACCTCAAGTTCAAGGATATCAAGGCGCTGGCCGGGCTTTCGCTGGCGGGGGTGGTGCTCGTGAGCTGGGGCATTGCCTTGCTGGAATACTGTTTTCAGGTGCCGGCCAATCGCCTAGGCTACCAGGCGTACGGCGGGCCTTTTTCGCTGCTGCAACTCAAGGTGATACAGGAAGTCATCACGTTGGTCGTATTTCTGGTCTTTTCCGGGCTGGTGTTTCGCAACGAACCGCTCCGGCTTAATCAGCTCGTGGGCCTGGGCTTGCTGGTGCTGGCAGTCTATTTCATCTTTAAGAAATAAAAAAAGCCATTCCCTGGGGAATGGCTCATTGCTGATCATGCTTGCGTCGCCGGGGACTACATCGAATCCGTCTGCATCGTGTCCGCCATCACCGTATCGGTAGGCATGGGGGTTGACATAGGGGTTTCACTCGGCGCGGGGGCCTCAGCTTCGGTGGCCAACGTGTCCGTGTCCGAAGTGGTAGCAGAGTCGCTAGTGCCCCCACAGGCGGCAAAGAAAGAAACAGCGACCAGTAGGGCCAGGGTTTGCAAGCAATTTTTCATCGTGTTGTGCATTTTGAATGAACGGAGTTTTGAAACTACCCTTGATACACCAAAAAGCCGGAGGTAACCCACCGGAAATTTTATTTTTTGGGAGGGGTTACTTCCCCCGACATAGCGGATAAACGATGAGCAAGGCAAAACTCCCGGCAGAAGACGAACTCATCCGGCGCGTGCGGCAGGAAGAAGAAGCCGCCACGGCCCAACTCTACCGATTGCACTTCCCGATGGTGCGGCAGTTGGTGGTGAGCAACCACGGATCGGAGGAAGAGGCCAAAGACATTTATCAGGAAGCGTTTATGCATTTCTACGAACAGTTGCAGCGGCCCGCTTTCGTCTTGACTTGTCAGCCCAAGACGTACCTGTACGCCGTTTGCCGACACCTGTGGCTCAAGCGCCTGCGCCAGCGCGGACGCTGGGATCAGCTCGGTGCCGACGAGGCTGACCTGTGCGAAGAAGTAGAACAGGCCGCCCGCAAGGAAGACCAACACCAGCGGCTGGAAGCGGCCCTGCGCTTGCTGGGAGAGCCGTGCCGCTCGCTGCTGGAGCGTTTTTACTTCAGTGGGGAAAGCATGGAAGAAATTGCTCAGCAGATGCGTTACACCAACGCTGCCAACGCCAAAAACCAAAAATACAAGTGCCTTCAGCGCCTTCGCCGCCTGATGGGTACGCACCAAGACTGATTCGCGATGCACACGCCCGACCAAGCTTACCACCACGCCGAAGACTACTTGCGGGGAGCACTGACGCCCGAAGCCCGCGCCGCATTTGAAGCCCGTATGGCGCAGGATGCCGCCCTGCGGCGCTGGGTGGACGATCTGCGGTCGCTGCTTGACACCTTCGAGGCGCACGCCCGTCGGCAAACCTTGCGAGCCCGCCTCGATGAGTATCACCAAGAGCAGGCCGCTGTCCCGGCCCGTACCCATTCGCTGTGGCAGCGGTGGTGGCCAACGGTGGCAGTGGCAGCTACGGTGGCCCTGCTGACGGTGGGCAGCACCCTGTGGCTAACCGAATACCTGCGCGCCGTAGAAGCCAGCCAGCAGACGCAATACCTGTACCTCAAACGTGAGGTGGATCAGTTGCGCCGCGAACAGCGCGCGCTGCAATTTACCCTCGACCAACGGGCGCAGCCCCCCGCACCCCCGCGCTACGACGGTACGGGCTTTGCCCTCAGCAGCGAAGGCCATGTACTGACCAATTTGCACTTGGTGCAATCGGCGACGGCCATTTTTGTGGAGTCCCGGGAAGAGCCCCGGCAGCGCTTTTCGGCCCGCGTGGTGCGTAGCTTTGCCGAAGCTGACCTGGCCATCCTGGAAATTGCGGATACGAACTTTCGCACTTTCGGCGAACTGCCCTATACTTTTCTGACGGGTACGGCAGACCTGGGCGAAGAAATCTACACGCTGGCCTTTCCGCAGGAAGACATCGTGTACGGCACCGGGGTGATCAGCTCATCGCACGGTTTTGAAGGCGATACCAATGCCTATCAGGTGTCCATTCCGGTCAATCCGGGCAACAGTGGTGGGCCCGTATTCGATCCGTACGGGCAGGTAGTAGGTATGATCTCGGGCAAGAAAGCGGGGTCTGAAGGAGTGGCCTATGCGCTCAAATCGCAGCACCTGTTACGATTTGCCCAAGCGGACACTACGCTGTGCGTGCGCCTACCGGGGCGCAACCAACTCCAACGCTTGCCGCGCGCCCAGCAGTTGAAGCGTATTAGCCCCTTTGTGTTTCACGTGCGGGTTTATTGAAGGCTGCTGACGAGGGTATTGTTTCTAAGAACACATGGCCAGGCCTTGCCTGAGGGGTATGCGTTTGTAGAGGCGGCACACGTTCTGGTGCATATCCTGCACAAATTCTACCCGATCCATGATGCGATTGACCAACTTGAGGCCCAGCCCGCCCCGTCGGCCAGTGTCTCTCAACTCCATGATGGCCGGATCGTGATACTGCCGGAAGTCGAACAGTTGGCCCGAGTCGCGTACTTCGACGACGATCACTTCGTCGTGACGGGCTAGTCGCAACTCAATCCGCTTTTCGCTGCATTCGTGGTTGGCATGAATGATGGCATTCGCGCAAATCTCGTCTACCGCCACCAAAATCAGGTTAATCTCGCCATCGGGTAATTGCAGGTAGGCTAGGTAGCGGCCTAGCCAGAAACGTATTTCCTTCAAATACTTGGTTTGACAGGGAGTTTCTATGTGCTTGATACGAGAAGGCATGTGTGGTATTGAAAAGCGGACAGTAACACTGTCTATGTGTACTTGCGTAGTGCGACAAGGTTTCTTGTAGGGAAAGAACGCCTTGTAAGGTATTGCAGACAGGCTAATACTTAACGCTTGGTAAGAGTGCCTGTATAGAAGTACGAATCGCAGAAGATGGAGTTCGTAAATGAAGATATTTTTTTCAAAAAAAATAGATAATAATTCGTGTACGGGGATGTTAGGCGCGTCAAAGGCACATTGGCTATGCTTTTGCAAAAAGGTGCGCGTTACTGCCCGCAAGAAATTTATGGCCTTTTTGAAAAACCTTACGAGCAAAAAGGAGTAGGTAAATGCTAAATAATTCTTTATTACGATTCTTCTACCTATGGTTTCTTCTGAAACACTAACCGTGAAGACGGTTCGTACGCAGGTTGAGCGCTACCAACAAGTACGAACCTGGACACTTACCCTCTGCGAACCCCTGCAACCCGAAGATTTTGTGGTGCAGCCCATCATTGACGTAAGCCCGCCCAAGTGGCACCTGGCCCATACGACCTGGTTTTTTGAGACGTTTGTGCTGCGCCCGCACGCGCCCGGATACCAGCTATTTCACAAGTCGTATAACTACCTTTTCAATAGCTACTACGAATCCATCGGAACGCGCACCCTGCGTACGGATCGCGGCAACCTGACGCGGCCCACCACGGCCGAAATTATCCGCTACCGCCAACACGTGGACGCGCACATGGTGGCCTGGCTGGAAAAAACCGACCTCTCGGCCGAACAGCACCACCTGTTGGAACTGGGCTTGCAGCACGAGCAACAACACCAGGAACTGCTCGTCACCGATCTCAAGTACATCCTGGGGCACAACCCGCTTTGGCCTGTGTACCGCGCCGAAGCCGGCGTACAAACTGCCGAAGCGGACGCGGCCACAGACGTGACCTACCAAGAGGTGGCCGAAGGATTGTACCCCATCGGGCATCAGGGCAAAGACTTCTGTTTTGACAACGAACTGGGCGTCCACCGGGTCTGGCTGCACGCCTTCCGCTTTCGTCGCCAATTGGTGACCAACGCCGAATACCAAGCCTTTATGGCCGACGGGGGCTACCAGCAGCCCACGCTGTGGCTGGCCGAAGGCTGGGACTGGGTGCAGCGCCAGGGCGCGCGCGCCCCGCTCTACTGGCACCACCTCGATGCGGGCTGGCACCATTACACCCTCGGGGGATTGCAGCCCGTGCCGGGCCAGGCCCCCGTTACGCACATCAGCTACTACGAGGCCGAGGCCTATGCCCGCTGGGCTGGCCAACGGCTGCTGACCGAGTTTGAATGGGAAACGGCCTGTCGCCTGTTTGGTGAGCAAGCCCCCCACGCGCCCAACTTTGTCGAGCAGGGACACTACCATCCGCAAACGCCCGCACCACAAGACCTGCAACTGATTGGCAACGCCTGGGAGTGGACCAGCAGCGCCTATTTGCCCTATCCGTACTACGACCAGGCTCCCGGCGCGATGGGCGAGTACAACGGCAAGTTTATGATCAACCAGATGGTACTGCGGGGCGGCTCGTGCGCCACGCCCGCCAGCCATTTCCGGACCACGTACCGCAACTTTTTCCATCCCGACAAGCAGTGGCAATTTACGGGTATCCGACTGGCTACGCACGCGTAGGTAGTAGGTAGAAAAGAACGTGCGGAAACATCCTGTGGATGATTTTCGCTTGACGCTGATTGTGTTTCATCCGTGGCCGCTCGTAGGCACTGGCGGCCAGTAAATTTACCTCTACACCTCATGAGTGAAGTTATCACGAAAGGCCACACGGAGTTTGCCGAGGCCGTGCGCCAGGGACTGTCGGCACCCCAGAAAAAACTGTCCTCCAAATATTTCTACGATGCCCGCGGCGACGTGCTGTTTCAGCGCATTATGGCCATGGACGCGTATTACCTGACCGATTGCGAATACGCCATCTTTCAGGCCAATTGCCAGGCCTGGCTGTCGCAATTTGCGGGCAATGGGCGCCCATTCCAGTTGATCGAGTTTGGGGCTGGCGATGGGTACAAGACCAAGGTCTTGCTGTCGCACTTTCTGGCGCAGCGGGCGCAGTTCAGGTACGTGCCGATTGACATATCGGCGCACGCCGTGGATGCCCTCGAGGCCGATCTGCGCCGCACCTACTCGGATTTGACCGTGGCGGGCATCCGCGACGATTATTTCCGGGCGTTGGCCCAACTGCGCGAAACCAATCCGCAGGAGCGCAAAGTAGTGCTGTTTCTGGGTTCTAACATTGGCAACTTCACCGACCAGGAAGCAGTCGGTTTCTTGCAAGAATTGCAGTCGTATTTGCAGGCGGGCGACCTGTTGCTCATTGGCTTCGACCTCAAGAAAGACCCGGACGTAATTCGCCGGGCCTACAACGATCCGGAGGGCGTCACGCGCGATTTCAACCTGAATTTGCTGCGCCGGATCAACGAAACCTTTGATGCCGACTTCGACCTCGCGGCCTTCGCGCACGTGCCCAACTACGACCCCATGACGGGCGAGGCCCGCAGCTTTTTGGTTAGCCGCCGAGCGCAGACGGTGCGCATTGCGCAACTCGATTTGTGCGTCGAATTTGATGCCTGGGAGGCCATCTACACCGAAAAATCCCAGAAATACGACCTGCGCACCATCGAACGCATCGCCCGGCAGGCGGGCTTTGCCCAGCCCACCCACTACTTCGACGAGCGCCGTTACTACGTAAACTCGCTCTGGCGCGTGGACTAAAAACGGGATCAGAACTCGAGGTGTTCGTGCTGGGGCGGCGGCGGCGGCGTACGGGTGATGACAGCCTTGGCCACGGTCGTAAGCTTGCGGAGGGGTTGGCTTTCGAGTTGCCAATAGTCGGCGTGCGCAGCCGTGAACTCGAGCAGGGCTAGGTTGGGGTCGTCGAGGCCGTTGGGAATCCAGCGCAGCACCATCGGGTTCCAATGCTGCCGGATGCGCTCGCGGTCGGCACTGAGTTGGGCCGTGCCCGTTACGGTAACGTACAATTCGCGGCCGGGGTCGCTGAGGTGCAACTGCGCCGGGCGGGGCGACAGGGTGGCTTCGGACAAAGGATAATGGTTGACCAAAAACCGAAAAATGCCCGCCAGAGGATCGAACTGGCGAACCAGCAGGGGACGGGTGTAGGCCGATTCGGCCGGGTCGAGGACGGTCAGCATGCCCGTGCTGATGGGCTTGACGAGGGCGTGGAGGCTGGCCAGTGAAGTCTGACGCCGCACATCGGCGACGCTGAGCGTAGGGGTTTCCATCGGCAAAAGATAAGGTTAAATCCGAAAGTTACGCTTTGCTACGCATTTGCGGGCGCGTCGTTGGGCACCGGGAAACTGGGGCCCAGCCGGAAACCGATCAGCAGAATGTCGTCCACCTGTTCGGTGTTGCCCCGCCAGTTGTCGAGCGTAGTGGCCAATGCCAACTGCTGCTGGGAGGGGGGCAGGTGGTGAATGTCTTGCAGCAATTGTTTCAGTTGGCGAATCATGAACTTCTTGTCTTGGGGGCCGCCAAACTGATCCTGATATCCGTCGGAGAAAAGGTAAAAGTGCGTATCAGTATCAAAGCGCACCGTATGCTCTTTGAACGATACTTCGGGCGTGCTGCCGCCGATGGAAATGCGGTCGCCCCCGATTAAAGCGAGTTGATTTTCCTGCAGGTACAAGAGCGGGTGAAAAGCACCCGCAAACGTGAGGGTGTTTTCCTGGAAGTTGATGGCGCAAAGGGAAATGTGCATGCCGTCGCGGTTGTCGCCTTCGCCCTGGTGCAGTTTGCGCCGGATTTCGCGGTGCAACTCGGTCAGTACCAGCGCGGGCGAGACAATACCGCGTACGTTGACCACCTGGTTGAGGCTCTCGTTGGCGGCCAGGCCCACGAAGGCGCCGGGTACGCCGTGCCCGGTACAATCAATAACCCCGATCAGAAATACATCTCCGCGCTGGGCGCACCAGTAGAAATCGCCGCTGACTTGCTCGCGGGGCCGGAAGAAGAAAAGAATGTCGGGTAAATACTGGTGCAGCAGCTCCGGGCGCGGCAGCATGGCTTGCTGAATGCGGCTGGCATAGGCGATGCTGTCGTGAATGTTACGGTTTTGGGCCTCAATTTCGTTGTTTTTGCGACTGAGCAAATCGCGCTGCTCGGCTACTTCGCGGTTGCGCAGTTCGAGCATTTGGTTTTGCTGCTCGATCTCCCGTTTGCGCTGTTCGAGTTGGGCATTTTTTTCGGCACTTTCTTGGTTGGCCGCCTGCAAGCGCTGGGCCTGTGCTTCGATCTCCTTTTTCTGGCGCTCCAGGGTCTGGTTGGCTACGGTCACTTCTTCGGTGCGGCTGGCTACGAGTTGTTCGAGTCGTTGCTTGTCTTGTTCAAGGATTTTGGTGTTGACCCGCACAAAGCCCCAAATGGTAAAAGCGAACAGCATGGCGTAGGCCGTGTAGGCCCCCATGGTACGATACCAGGGGGGCAGCACCTCAAACTGAAAGGTGGCAATGTTACCGTGCGATTGGTACACATTGCGGGCCATAACGTGAAAGAGGTATTTGCCCGCCGGCAGGTTGGTGTATTCCTTGACTGCCTTGTCGGTCCAATCTGTCCATTTGTACGCTTCGGATGACTGGGCCCGGCCGTCGAATCCTTCCAGAAAAAACCGAAAACGATTGGCCGACTCGTCCTCGAAACTGGTAGCGGCGCAGTGAAAGGTGATGTTGTTGAACGCGTAGGACAGCACCGTGGCTTGCGCGGCGGGCTGCTGAAGGGCTACCAGGCGGAAGGGGTGTGCCTCGCTGGGTCGGACGTGCGCACCCCGGAAAATCACCGAGTCGCGCCCGAGCGTCACGCGCCGAATCAGGGTCTGGAAGGGCTCTCCGTAGCTTTGTGCGCGTCGGGCGTCGAAGCGAAACACGCCCTCCGATCCCCCAAACCACACGTTGCCCTCGGCTTCGGGATAGATGGTTTGTACCGACATCTGCGGCAAACGCGTGAAAGGGACGGCTTGCCGTTGGTATTGACCTCGTTCGTCGGGCACGAGGCATTCGATACCACGCCGGTTCTCTTGCTGGAGGTGTACCCAGAGGTGCTGCCGCACATCCGAAACCATGTGCGTCAGGCGAATGTCGGGTTTGCCCATGTCGGCACCGTAGAGGTCGGTGGGTAGAAAGTGGCGCTGTCCGGCATCGAAGCGGTGCAAACCCGCCGTAGTGGCAAACAAGACATTCGATTCGTGCCGGTGCAGGCGGACGTTTTTTGGGTCGGGCAGGCCGTGTTGTGCGTCGAAGGTTTCGATGCGGGGCTGCAGCAAGCGGTCGGGCTGCGCCCGGAAGTCGAGGTAGCGCAGGCCCTGAAAAGCGGCGGCCACCCACAGATTGCCCAGCGTGTCTTCTACGATCTGATCTACTTTGTCGCGTAGGCCCGCCACTTTACCCAGGTCACGCCATCGCCCAGCCTCGTATTCCAGCAGCGAGAGGCTATTGTTGAGGCCCAGACACAGGCGGCCGGGCGCCGACACCAGCGGTACGATGGACATCACGGCGCGCCCTTGCCGAATCCAGTTAAGTTCGAAGCGTTGTTGCCCCAGGGGGTTGACTTCGTAGAGCCCGAAGTTGGTGCCAGCCAACAGGTGAGGAACGGTCGTTTGCCCTCCCGTATCAGAAGGGGTGTGATAGCTGAGCAAATCCCAGCATTGGGTATTGAGACCAGGAATGCGCCAGAAGCGACCTTCTTGCAGGTAGAACAGGCCCGAGGTGGTACCCACATAAAGCACTCCCTGGTGCCGGACAATGGCTTGTACGGTGCCTTCCAGCCCGTTATGTTCGTTCCAGAAACGAAAAGGACTGTTGATGTCCACCCGGGCAATGCCCTTGTCCAGACCCAGCCAGAGCAGCCCTTCTTGGTCTTTGAAAATGTACTTGACATTGTCTTGTCGCAAGCCCTGCGCGCGGTTGATGCGCTGCAAGACCTTTCCTTGCAGGTCAATGATGTACACGCCGCCCTCGTGGGTGGCCAGCGCGTACTCTTCGGGCGATATCTGCGTGCCGAAGTACAGGTGGTCGCGTTGCAACTGCGCGCTGAGGGCCGGGGCAAAGGGCGTATAGCGCGGCGAAAGGCTGTCGCCCGTTGCGTGGGGATCGTAGAGGCTCAGGCCCGTGGTGCGCGTACCTACCAACAAGCGACCACCCGGATAGGGCAGTACAGCGTGTACGCCGTGGTCGGCAAAGCGGTCACCTTCGGGCAACAGTTGCAGCGAGTCGGACGTCAGTTCGCAAAGCCCAATGCCTAGTTCGTGTATGTAGAGGCGCTGTTTTACCAAAAACGTGAGAAAGAAGTACCGACCCCGGCTGGGCCAGCTCCGGATCTGGTGGCCGTCGAAGCGAAAGAGGTAATTGTCGCTCAGAAAATAGACGCCCTGCGGCCCGGCGTGTACTGACCAGATATCGGAAAAGCTTCGCTCGTCGGGCGGCAGCAGGTGGACCAGCGATTGGTAGTAGAGTTGCCCGGCAGAGTCGGGTACGAGACAGCCGATCTCGTTAGAGGCCCCTACATAGATGACGCCCGCGCTATCCACCGCGAGCGAGCGTACCAGCGATCCGTTGCTGACGGGGATGTTGCGCCACTCAATGCCGTCGAATTCGAGGATGCCAAAACTGTTGCCAAAGTACAATACGCCCCGCTTATCTTGCACAATGGCCCAATTTTGCATATCGCCCTGGTATTCTTTGGGGGCATAATAGCGGATGAAGGGCAGGCCTTGCTCAAGGGCTGACTCTTTGCGCAGGGCGCTGCGTTCAGCCTCAGACTCGTTACCCTGCGCCCAAAGCGCAGCCGCCAATCCAACCACGCCCCAGCCGAGCAAGAAAGCGCGAACGCAATATCGAAGGCGGAAAGAGTAGGGAAAGCGCTCACGCATGCGGCAGGCAATTTGACCAGGATGGCAACTCTGTAGCAGACACAGCCGGAGAGTCGCGATCTTGCAGGGATACCAAAGTTACAGGAAAAAAATCGCAGAATTGTAAATTATTAAGAAATTCACTTCGCATGCACCAAATCCCACATCTAAGTAAAATTATATAGGCCTACGCTAAGAAATATCGGGCCGGATTTTCATAACGTCTGCAAAAGTGATTTTTGTATTTAAATATAAAATTCAATTAGATAAATACCTTCTTTTGTTTGGCCTGCATCCCTTTTCGCCATTGTGGTCGCCCAGAATTTTTTTGCCGTTGGGTAGCGATTTAATGATAAAATGCAGTTTTGAATCTAAAATAAGACAAAAACAAAAATATAATTATTCTGATACTTAAAATTATTCAAAGGAAGGTCATTCCAGGTATGAAGGCCAACGTTGACTCGGTTGGAGGCGTAAGACTACGCACGTACTGTATTCTCTGCGGATAGTCCTCCATTTTTATCATCTGCAGATAGACCTCCATTTTTTCGATCTGCCAACAAGCCCCCACTTTTTATGAAACTTGTTCTCAACCAATCTGTCGAAGCTTTTGATCAGCAAAGCGCACATGCTTACCCCTTCGTGACCCACAACAACACGACTACCGAAGAACCCGTCGTGTTCTTTCCCGACGAACGTTTGCTCTACGTGCCCACCCTGATGACTGCCATTGCCACCGGATTGATGGGTATTTTCATCGCCCTGCTGACTTTCACAGTAGTGTCGCACAACAACTCTTACTTCCGGCAGCCCGGTGGCGACGAAACGGGCTTTGCGTACATCCCGATCATTGTCTTTGCAGGGTTGTTCGTAGTCACCCTCATCCTGGTGGTAGTAGCGCGCCGCAACCTGGCCCGGCGTCGGACTTACTTGCAGGCAGCCACCACCCTCCGCAATGGTTACAAAGAGGGGTTGTATTTTCTGGAAGAAGGACTCATTCTCCGCACGGCCAACCGGGTGGACGCCATTCCTTACGACCACATCCGCTTCGTGCGCCGCCTAACGCGAAAGCACGTCATCGGCAAAAACGTGCATTTGCCCGAGGTGCATTACCTCGACGAATCGGGCCTTGCGCGCAAACTCAATATCACGAGCATGTTCTACAGCAAGGATGAAGACAACCTCTGGAACCGCTTACAGGAGCGGGACATCGAGGTGCGAGACGAGCGCTAGCCGGCCGTACGCAGCCTGCTTACTTGCTCAATGCGTTCGCGGGCCAGTTGCAGCGCGGCTTCCTGGTTGTTGCAGCCCAGGGTTTCGGCCCGCCGAAAAATGTCGAGGGTGATATCATACACTTTTTCGGCCTGTTCGTAGGCGCGCTGGCGATTGTAGCCCGTCAGTTCGAGGGCCACGTTGATAACGCCCCCGCAATTGATCAGAAAGTCGGGTGCGTAGAGGATGCCCCGGTCGCGGCAGGCGTCGCCGTGGTGCTTTTCATCCTGAAGTTGGTTGTTGGCCGCCCCGGCCACGATCTGGCAACGCAGGCGTGCTAGGGTGTGGTCGTTGAGGGTGGCCCCCATGGCACAAGGTGCGTAAATGTCCACTTCGAGGTCGTAGATATCGTCGGGAGCCACCACCTCCACCTGCGGATAGGTGGCCAGCAGGCTGCGCAGCCGCCCTTCGTAGATGTCGCTCACCAGCACGTGCGCGCCCTCGGCCACTAGCCGCCCCACCAGGTGCACGCCCACGTGGCCTGCGCCCTGTACGGCCACGCGCCGATTGGCCAGGCTGTCGTGGCCGTAGGCACGCTTGGCGGCGGCCTTCATGCCCATGTAGGTGCTGTAGGCCGTCACGGGCGAGGGGTCGCCGCCGCCGCCCATAGATTCGGGCTTGCCCGATACGTAGGGGGTTTCCATGG
>DAIMZG010000041.1:0-12970 GCA_036734065.1 Catalimonadaceae bacterium | reverse complement strand
TGCGGGCGGCCAGTTTCTCGAAAAACAGCGAGATCAGGTTGATGAGCCGATAGACGGCCATGCTCAGCAAGATGGGCAGCAAAGCCCGCAGCAGCAGTTGCAGGTAGCGGTTGGCTTCGACCGAAAATTGCAGCGCCGGTAGGGCCAAGGTGAGCAGCAGCACTACCACGGCCGCACTGAAAGGCCGTACAATGGGCAAAATGTAATTTTGACCAAGCTGGCCGTAGCCCCGCTGCTGCAAATAGCGCAGGGCTAACTGCTTGCTCAGAAAGCGCGAAACCAGAAATACCAGGTAGCTGATTAGCGCCAGCAGCCCAACGCCGAAAATCTGCCAGAGGTAAAAACCCAGTATGCGGCGGTTGTTCAGGCGCTCGGGCAGTAGGTTGAGCAGGGTATCGGTACCGATCACGAAAGTCTCGCGGTGCAGGGTGTGGATGCGGTTGACCGACGCGGTGCTGTAGCGCCAACTGCGGCCTTGGCGCTCGAGGTACACATCGGGAAAGCGGGGCGTGAGCACGTATTGCTGCGCACCCGTAAGCGTATCCACGTACTGGGGGTCGCGGGGTACGGCGTTCATGTCAATGGTAATGCCCGTGGCGTCGAGCACTTGTTTCCATTGCCGGGCGGCCAGTTCGGCTTCGGTTCGGCCAATGCCCGTGGTGCGGAAAGGGGTTCCGGCCGCTTCCAGGTCCAGTTGGTCGTCTTGCAGGTTGCTCAGGTGCGTAGCAACGGCGTGGTAGGGTGAAATCAGGCTGCGCTCACCTTCGGCGTGGGCACTCAGGGCGCACACGCACCACGCGCCGACAATCAGCCAGTGGCGAAGCAGTACTACGGGGCTTGCAAAGGTCATTGCCACAAAGGTAGAACGATGGGGTAGTTATGCCAACGCGCAGTTGGCAGGGGCAGACACAAAAAAAGCCCGTTCGGGGCGAACGGGCCGGGCTGTGCCCCAGGCACGCGGCAAATCAGTAGCGCAAATCCACCACCTTGACGCCCTTGTAATCGGCTTTGTTGAAGGTAAAAAGCTTGTCGGGCGCAGCGGCATTGGGCTCAAAGTCGTTGATCTCGAACAACTGGCGACTGTTGCTGCCCCGCTCGAAGATGATCCAGCGCGTCACCATGCTGGTATTTTTGTCCACCACCAGCCGGATTTTGGCAATCTCGCTGCGGCGGTCTTCGGGCTCCATGTCAATGGTCTGAAGGTGCTTGGCGCCCTCTTTCAGCTCGCTTTGCAGCACGTACTTGTAGCCTTTTTCGTAGAGCGTGTAAATTTCAGTAGGGGTAATCTCGCCTTCGCCGGGCTCGTAGTCCGAAATGTTGACTTCGTTGCTTTTCTTCATGTACGTCCAGAGCGTGGTGCCGTCGCTAATGATGCGGTAGTCGCCCATCTCGAGGTTGAACTTATTGCCCTTGACGATAATTTTGCCCGACACTTCGTCGAACACTTCGCCGTCGGCGCCCTGCAGAATCTGGCGGTAGTTGGCCTGGAACGATTCGAGGGCACGATATTTCTGGCTGACGCCGTCCAGAATTTTCTTGGCTTCGGGGTCGTATTGTGCCTGCGCGGTGCTGCTCAGCAGTACCAGGCCGGCAAGGAGGTTAAAAAGGAATTTCATAGTGGGTCGGGTTGCTATCAGTCGTCCAAGTCTTTCAATAACTGTTCCAAAGTGTCCAGGTCTTTGACCAGCACTTCGCGGGCCTTGCTGCCCTCGAAGGGGCCGATGATGCCGGCCAGGTGCAACTGATCCACCAGCCGCCCCGCCCGGTTGTAGCCCAGCTTGAGTCGCCGCTGGATCAGGGAGGTGCTGCCCTGCTGGTGCGTCACGATCAGCCGGGCAGCATCGGCAAAAAGGTCGTCTCGGTTTTCGGGGGCCAACTCGTCCGACTTGCCGCCACCACCACTCTCGCCCTCGTATTCGGGCAATTCGTAGGCCTGCGGATAGCCGGGCTGATCGCCGATGTAGTCGCAGAGGTCGTCCACCTCTTGGGTATCTATGAAAGCGCACTGCAGGCGGGTCAGGTCCGAACCCATCGCCAGCAGCATGTCGCCCATCCCCACCAGTTGCTCGGCGCCACCCGTATCGAGGATCGTGCGCGAGTCCACGCGGGACGTGACTTTGAACGATATACGGGCCGGGAAGTTGGCCTTGATAATGCCCGTGATCACGTTGACCGACGGGCGCTGCGTAGCCACCACCAGGTGAATGCCGATGGCGCGGGCCAGTTGGGCCAGCCGGGCGATGGGCGTCTCCACTTCTTTGCCAGCCGTCATCATCAGATCGGCCAGTTCGTCAATGATCAGGACAATGTAGGGCAGGTGGCGGTGGCCTTTTTCGGGATTGAGTCGCCGCTCGATAAACTTTTGGTTGTACTCCTTCAACTGCCGACAGCCCGCCAGCTTGAGCAAGTCATAGCGCAAGTCCATCTCGATGCAAAGCGAATTGAGGGTGTGAATGACCTTCTTGGTATCGGTGATGATGGCCTCGTCGCCGTCGGGGAGCTTGGCCAGGTAGTGCTTTTCGATGCGGCTGAACAGCGAAAGCTCTACTTTCTTGGGATCTACCAGCACAAATTTGAGCTGAGAGGGGTGCTTTTTGTAGAGCAACGAGGCAATAAGCACGTTTAGCCCCACCGACTTGCCTTGCCCCGTGGCCCCGGCCATCAGCAAGTGGGGCATCTTGGCTAGGTCCACCACGAAGGCCTCGTTCGAGATGGTCTTGCCCAGGGCCAGGGGTAGCTCCATGGTGCTTTCTAGAAATTTCTTGGTTTCCAACAGCGAACGAATGCTCACCACTTCGCGGTGGCGGTTGGGCACCTCAATGCCGATGGTGCCCCGCCCGGGAATGGGGGCAATGATGCGAATGCCCAGGGCGGCCAGGCTCAGGGCGATGTCGTCCTCCAGGTTTTTGATTTTCGAAATGCGGACGCCCGCCTCGGGAATGATCTCGTAGAGCGTAACCGTCGGGCCGATGGTCGCCTTAATGTTCTCAATGCCAATCTTATAGTTGAGCAAAGTTTCGACGATGCGGTTCTTGTTGGTCCTCAGGTCTTCGTCCGATTCGGCGCCTCCTGACGTGGCGTGGGGCAAGAACAAATCTAAGGTCGGATACCGATACTCGCTCAACTCCAGGGTAGGATCGTAGTGGGCATTGCGTTCGTCGCCGATGGTTTCCTCGATGCCCCGGGCCAGTTCGAAATCGGGCTCGTCTTCGTGTTCAAACGCTGGTTCTTCATCGTCTTCCAGTTCCGCTTCTTCGTCGTCATATGCGTACGCCTTGGTCGGGGGGTCGGGGATTTTGTCGGCGGCGGACGGCTCGGAAATGGGTGTTTCCGCAACGTCCTCGTCCTGATCGGCCGGGGGCAGCGGTTCGGCGTTGCGGGCGGTGGCAACGGGCGCGGGCGCTTGGGTCGGCACGGGCGTTTGGGCAGATGCCGGAGGCGGCACTTCGCCGGGCTGGCGCGTCCGGAGCAACCGCCACCAGGCGGGGCGGGCAATCTCGGGCGACCAACCCTCGCCCAACGACGTGACGTCGAAAAAATAGACAATGAAAATCAGCAAGGCCACCACCACCAACGGATAGGTACCCCAACCGATCATCTGCTGGCCCAACAGGGCCACTTCGTAGCCAACACCCCCGCTGAGGTAGTCGTAGGCGGGCTGCCAGCGCTGGCCTAGTAACAGTATGCCTAAGACAATGCTGCCCCAAAACGCCATGAAAAGGCAGAAGACAGTCGTGCGGCCCAGCGGCAGGGGCGTGCGCAGAAACACCAGGCGATACCCGGCTAGGAACACGATCGGTACCAGCCAGAAAGCCGACACACCCAACCAGCGAAACATGAGCCGTTCCGACACCCACGCGCCGACCAACCCCAGCCAGTTCTCGATTTCGGCGCCCGCCGGGCGCAGCCCCGTCTGCCGCAGCGACTCGATCACGCTTTGGTCGGCAGGTCCCGTAAACAGGTGCGAGGTGCAAGCCACCAGCAGGAAAATCGAGCCCAGCACGAGCAAAAAGCCCACCGTCAGGTGCAGGCGACGGTCGCCCAGCCCGGCGCGGATCTTTGCGGGCAGTCCGGTGAGTGGTCTGGCGAAGATCCCCTCTTGGCGGTCTTTGCTGGCCGCCCGACGAGGGCGATTGTCGGCTTTGGGGCGGTTCGCGCCTTTATAAGTATTCTGAGCCATAGAAAAGGTGTGCGCAGCGCATCGGGATGGAGACCGTTTGCGCGTCAATACCGCTGACGGCATTCAGTTTCCGCGCACAGCAAGAAAAATCAAAAACCTTGCAGAGCGATATGCTTAGAGGGCAAAAGTAAGTGTTTTTTGAGCGCATCGCACGCCCGACCGATATTCAGCAGGATTTACGGGGTGCAGGGCCCGGCGGGGCAAAGTGCCTGGCCGCTTCGCAGGGTGCGCGTTTGCCAACGGGCAGAATTTGCCAACTTGCGCCCGCCTACACCAAGCATCTTTTCATGACCAAACCTTCCGCGTCCACCCCGCGCACCCGTCCCTATCGCGGCGCCATCGCCCTGGTGATCAGCCTCTTCTTTCTCTGGGGTATTGCCAACAGCCTCAACGGCATCCTGATCAAGCATTTCCAGTTGGCCCTCGACCTCAACCGGGGGCAGGCCGGGCTGGTGGACTCGGCCTTTTACTTGGGCTATTTCGCTTTTGCCTTGCCCGCCGGGATGTTGCTGCAACGCTGGGGCTACAAGCGCGTCATCGTGGCGGGGCTGCTGCTCTACGCTACGGGGGCGTTGCTGTTCTACCCGGCGGCCGAATGGCTGCGCTACGGGTTCTTTCTGTTTGCCCTCTTTACCATCGCCAGCGGGCTGGCTTTTCTCGAAACGGCCGCCAATCCGTACATGGCCCAGTTGGGCGACCCGGCGCACTCGGCGCGCAACCTCAACCTGGCCCAGTCTTTCAACGGGCTGAGCCTGATTTTCGGGCCGCTCATCGGGGGGCTGTTCATCTTACCCACGCAAGAACTATCGGTGGCCGAACTGGCGGCCCTGCCGGCCGAAGCCGTGGCGGGCTTGCGGGCGACGGCCGCTCGGGCCGTGCAAGGGCCTTACGTGGCCATTGCCCTGGTGGTGGCCGCCGTGGCGGGTTTGTTTGTGATCACGCCCATGCCCGAGCCGCTGCCTACGGCCCAACGGGCACCCGCTGCGGGTTTGCGCGGCGTACGGCAACACCGCCATTTGTTGCTGGGTATTCTGGCCCTGTTTTGCTACATGGGCGCTCAGGCGAGCCTGTGGGGTTTTTTTATTGATTATAAACTAGCCCTTTCGCCCGACCTGCACCTGGGGCTGGTGCGCTGGCTCTACGTCGCCGAAGGGGCCAGCGCCACGCAGATGGCCTCTTTCCACCTTTCGCTTTGTCTGGCCTTGTTCATGGTTGGGCGGTTTGCAGGTACGTACCTGATGAATTTCGTGTCGCCGCCCCGGCTGCTGGCTTTTTTCGTGGGGGCCACGCTGGTGCTGCTCGTGCTGAGTGTCCACACCACGGGTCTGCTTGCGGTTGGTAGTTTTATGCTGACCAACTTGTTTACGTCCGTCATGTTCCCGACCATTTTTGCGCTGAGCATCAAAGCAACGGGCACCGACGCCCGGCTGGGGTCTTCGCTGCTCATCATGGCCATTGTGGGCGGAGGCGTGTTTCCGCCGCTGGTGGGCTTGCTTTCCGAGCGAGTAGGACTACAAGGTGCTTTCTGGTTGCCGATCCTGTGCCTGAGCTACGTAGGGTTCTTTGCCCTCAGTGGCTACCGACCCCGCTCGGCAGGGCGCGGGCGTGTGCTCGGCTGAGCAGCGCCCGCTGGATGTTCCGGATCAGCGCGGGGCCCTCGTACACAAAACCCGTGTAGAGTTGGATGAGCGCTGCGCCGGCGTCGAGTTTTTCGAGGGCGTCGTCGGGCGTCGTGATGCCCCCCACGCCGATAATGGGCAGGCGGCCGTTCGTTTGACGCACCACGTGCCGGATGACGGCCGTGGCCTGGTCGCGCAGCGGCGGGCCACTGAGTCCGCCCGCGCCGTAGGCCGTCACGCGCCCGGCGGGCGTGCGCAGCCCCGCGCGCCCAATGGTGGTGTTGGTGGCAATCAGCCCGTCGGTGCCCGTGTCGAGGACAATGTCGAGGACGTCGTCGAGTTGCGGCAGCGAAAGGTCGGGCGCAATCTTGAGCAAGATGGGCCGGGGCTGGGCCTGGGCCGCATTATGGGCGAGCAAAGCCGTCAGTAAGGCCCGCAGAGGCGCTTTTTCCTGCAAAGCCCGCAGGTTGGGCGTGTTGGGCGAACTGACGTTGACCACAAAATAGTCCACCACCTCGCGCAGGGCGTCGTAGCTGTGCAGGTAGTCGGCCAGGGCGGCTTCGTTGGGCGTATCCTTGTTTTTGCCGATGTTTCCCCCCACCATCACGTGGCTGCGCCGCCTTTGCAATCGGAGGGCGGCGGCGGCGGCGCCTTCGTTGTTGAAGCCCATCCGGTTGATGAGCGCTCCGTCGGCGGGCAGGCGAAACAGGCGCGGCGCCGGATTGCCCGGCTGGGGCCGGGGCGTCAGCGTGCCGATCTCGACAAATCCGAAGCCAAGGGCCGCGAAGGCATCTACCCGCTCGGCATTTTTGTCGAACCCGGCGGCCAGCCCAATGGGGTTGGGAAAGGTCAGCCCCCACAACTGCCGCGCCAGTGCCGGGTCAGACAGGGCGTACCAGCGTCGGGCCAGGCGCTGCGTCCAGGCCGAGCCCAGCAGATGACCCAACTGCGCAAAGGCAAAGTGGTGAGCCGCTTCGGGGGGCAGACGAAAAAGCAGGGGGCGAACGAGGGTTTTGTACAAAGCAGTAGATTCGGGCCGGAATCGGGAAACTAGGTGGAAAATGTGCTAAGCGCAGATAATTGGTGCAGCGGCGCGGGGCGATGGTGGCGTTCCGCTTGCAAACGTAGGGCAAATTGACTTATCCTTGAACATCGTTTACCTTCGTTGTGTTTTTTACCAACTTTTCCCCGAGATCTGACCGCTTTTTTGATGTCTTCAATCGCCACCCAACCCGTATTTGCCAAAGAATACCTGAGCCTCGTGCATGCCCCGAGTGTCAGTACCCTGATTGCGACGGCCGCGTCGCACTTTTTCCCGGAAGCGGATTTTCGCGAATCCTTCCACGCCATCGGCGAATTTGTACGCACCCACGGGGTAAAAAAACTGGTGTTTGACAAACGCAAACTCGAAGTATTTCATTTTCCTTCCATGGAGTGGTACTACACCGAGTGGAAACCCACGATGGTGGCGCACGGCTTGCAGTTGCACGCCAAGTTGCTGCCCGAGCGACCGGCGTTTCGCGTGCACGTGCGGCTGAGCCGCGAAAAGATCTACCGCTCGGTGCCTGAAGGGTTGCTCGACGACATCGTGGTTGAATATTTCGAGAACCTCGAAGACGCCCTGGCCTGGCGGGCTAACGAATTGTCCACTGCCGGTGGCAGCGGAGCACCTGGTCAATGAGCAACTGCGACTCGTCGTTGTAGATAACCTCGTCGGCCCGGCGGCATTTCTCGGTTTCGTCCATTTGCCGGGCAATGATGGCCCGCACCTCGTCGGCACTTCGCTGCGGATCGCGCTGGCGCACGCGGGCAACGCGGACGACTTCGGGCGCAAAGACCACCACCATCCGATCCAGCGACTTGTAAGCCCCCGACTCGTAGAGCAAGGCAGCCTCCTTGAGCACGTAGGGAGCCGACTGGTGGGCCACCCAGGCGGCGTAGTCTTCGCCCACGCGGGGATGTACGAGGGCATTGAGCCGGGCCAGGTGCGGGGGCTGGTCGAAGACCTGCGCCGCCAGCCACGGTCGGTTGGGGGCGCCGTCGGGTTGGTAGGCATCGGCCCCGAAGGCATCGGTGATGGCTGTCCGGAGGGCCGGGTCGTGGGCCATCAGCCAGCGGGCGCGCACGTCCGAGTTGTAGGTAGGGATGCCCAGCAGGGCGAAAAGTCGGCACACGAGACTCTTGCCTGACCCAATGCCCCCCGTAATGCCCACTTGCAAGGGACTAGTTGACATTTTCGAAGGGAAACTCGTTGAGCACCTGTACCGAAGTGGGTTGCAGCGTTACGTTGCGCGCCTCGCCGGGGGCATACTCCAACTCGACGGGCACGATGCTTTCGCGGTTGAGGCGGCGGAAGTCGGCCGTCACCCGAAAACTGTCGGGCGGAAACGAACCATTGGCCCGGCGTACGTCATAATACACCGTAATGAGGCTGTCGCTCAGGCTCCATTGGCCCTGCGCGGGCAAGTGGGTCACCACCAGGGGCACTTGCTGAGAAAACGTTTCGTATTCGGCTACCTGAAACTTGATGCGTACCTCGTTGGGCTGGACGCTGAGCAATGGCTGCGCGGGGTATGGCAACGGCACGATTTCGTTGTAGGGGTTCCGAAGATTTTGCTCGGGTACTGACACGTGCAGCGGATCGGCGATGGCGTTGACCAACTGAGCAGGTCCTTCAAAAAGTACGGAGTCGGGGATTACGAGCGGGCGGCCTTCGAGGTAGAAACCCTGCGCGAACGAAAGGGTGGTCGAGTCGAGGACAACGCTTACCCGACGGCGTTGAAAATGGTCAAATTGTAAAAAGAGCGTATCCTGCACCACATAATTGAGGCGCAGGTCGCGCATTTGCTCATTAATGAGCGGGTAGAGTTGCGCAGCCGTGATGTATTGCCGTTCGGGCAGGTTGGCGGGCTCGATCACCAAGGGATCGTTGTTGAACCACAGCGATTTTTTGAACAGGTTCCAGCCGTAGCCCGATACGTTGATGCGTACGCGGCTGGGAAGTTCGGCCACGGCCACGAGCTGCCGCGGGTCGTAGCGCAGCTCGATGGGGTAGGCCATCTTGGTTGTATAATCCTTGTTGAGGGCGTTGAGCAACCAGATGGTAGTGCCCAAGGCCAAACAAACGAGCACCACCTTCCAGTCGTCGGGCGACTTGCGCGCCAACGACCGGGTAAGGAGGGACAATATCTGCCGGAGGAGTTTCAAGCGGTCTTGGAGGCGCTGCTGGCAATGGCCGTTTTGTTGAGCTTAAGCTTGACGCTACGATCCACTTCCAGGTACACGATCTCGCCCTCAATGCTGGCTACCTTGCCGATGACGCCCCCGATGGTGACTACTTCGTCACCTTTTTTGAGCTCGGAGAGAAACTTGCGGGCATCTTTCTGCTTTTTTTGTTGCGGCCGGATAATGAAGAAATAGAAGACAAGTAAAATCGCGCCCAGAAAGATAAACTGGGAATAGTCGGCGCCGGGCTGTGCCGAAGGCTGCTGAAGGAGGATCATGCGGAAAGTGAACATTAGGGTTGGAGGGGACCGGCCTGGTTGCTGAGCACCTGACCGCGGATTTCGAGGCGGGTAGTGTTGGGTTGCGTATTGGCCAGAATCGTGACGATCTTGTTCTGAACGCCCTCGCGGCCCTCGCTGTCAAAGGCGACACGGATTTCGCCCGCGGCACCCGGCGCGATGGGTTCGCGCGGCCACTGGGGCACCGTACAGCCGCACGAGGCCGAGGCCTGCTGAATCAGCAGGGGGGCTTTTCCGGTATTCTTAAAGGTGAAGATGTGCTCTACCTTGGTGCCAGCTACCACGCGGCCAAAGTCGTATTCGGTGGCCTCGAAGGTGATGGCGGGCGCGCCGGCGTCGGGCGTACCGTCGGGCTGGCTGGCCGTTTGGGTATTACGCACCATTTCGCGGGCCGAAAGGCCTTCGGGCGTTTGGCTGGTATTTTCGCCAGACTGGCAGCCCGCCAGCACGGCAAAAGTGCCAGCAAGCAAGAAGGTGGCACGCGTCCACCGGGGGAAATGAAATTTCATGTAGTAATGCGTTTTTATCACAAAAAAACCGAGTGTTTCAACGGTTGGCCTGGTTGATCTGGCCAATGAGGCTCTCGACGTCGTGCAGCAACTGCTCGGCTTGCTCTTTGGTGTCGCGAATCAGGCGCTGGCCTTCGTCGCGGGCCGAGTTGGCCGGCACTTTTTCCTGCTCGGCCAGTTGCTGTACCAACTCGCTCAAGCGGTCGCGGTAGGTCATAAGGCGGTAGTTGAGCCGTCCGCGCGTGTTGCGCCCTTTGTCGGGCGCGTAGAGGATACCCCCTAGCATACCCGCCGTAGCGCTGAGAGTGACCATGAGTACGATACGGATAATTTTACTGATCATTGATAAGAAAAGGCTTGTAAATGGTGGTTATCGGTTGTCGAGCAGGCCCCGCCCGCTTTTGCGAATGCGGCCTTGCGCCTGCAATTCGTCGGACAGCACATCGAGCAACCCGTTGATGAACTGCTTGCTTTTGGGCGTACTGTAGCGCTTCGAAATTTCGATGTATTCGTTGATAGTGACCTTTACGGGAATGCTGGGAAAGTAGATCATTTCCGTCAGGGCCATGATGAGCATGAGCTTGTCGAGGGCGGCAATGCGCCCGGCGTCCCAGTTTTGTGCTTTGGCCGCGATGAGCGGCTCCAGTTCGGAACGATACGTGGCCGTATGCTCGAACAAATCTAAGAAAAAGGCCCGATCTTCTTCCCAGTCGGGCGATAACACGGCCAGCACGGGCGGACGCAGTGCCTCGTCTTCGGCCATTTTTTCGGGCAAAATAGATTTGATCGTACGCAGGGCCATGCTGCGAATCACGTCCCGGTCTTCCACAAAATACAGGTCGTGTTCTTCGAAGTGGCGGGTGGCCAGGTCGCTCCGAAAAATGACTTCGCGCAGCACGTGTCGCACAACCTGGTCGTGAGCGACCAGGTCAGGTGCCGGCGTGGCCAGGTAGAGCAGGTAGTCGTCGTCCTGACGCAGCACCTCGCGGTAGAGTTGCCTCACGAAGGGCCGATGGCCGTCCCAATTTACGTGGTGCGTTGCAAAGGCGCGTTGCAACTCCGCACTGTCGCGCAGGGCCTCGATGAGCGGGTTGCGGGCAAAGCGCAATTCGGCCGCTGTGGCAGGATCTTCTTTGAGGTACTTGTGTTGCTTGCGCACCTCTTCGCGGTCCACTTGTGCGGCCAGGTCGAGCAGCAAGGCCAGCACCCGCAAATAGTTGACAAAGATATTATCGGGGTTATGAAGCATCCGCTGCCGCACGTGCGTGCGGTCTTGGCGTAGCCGCTGGCCATGCAGGCGCCAGGCTTCCATCACTAGGTCACGCTCTTGCGGACTGACCCCTTCGCCAAAAGTCGGTGCTTCGGTGGCAATTAGCGGCCGGGCCACGGCTAGGGCGCGCTGCTTGTCGGCCTCCAGTTGGGGCAGGTCGGGCGGTTCGGGCGCGGCGTAGTCGGGGGCGTAGTGCTGGGCCACGTGGTCGAGCGCACCGTGATAGGCCGCTTTTTCTGCCTGTTGGAGGGCATAAAGCGATTGCATGACTTTCACGCGCAGGTTCCTTCGGTTGAGCATACGGCCGACGAGTGTCCCAAGAGAGGGACGAGAATAACGAAAAAAGTAAAAACAGGGCAAATATAGGCAAATGGCGCGTCTCCAGCCTGATCTTGCTTACCTTATTGTACAGCCTGCCCGCGCAGCAACTCTTCTCGCTTTTTGCGTTTATTGTAATATGAAACTTTCTTTCTCGGCTCTGATTTTGTTGGTATTGCTAGGGCTGGCCCCGACGGCGTGCAGCGATGGCGAGTCGGCTACGGGCGAAGACAAGCCCCGGGCCATCGGCAAAGTGGGCGACATCATCGTCATTACCGATTCGCTCACCTGGCAGGGCCAGGTCGGCGCGGCCGTACGTGCCGCCTTCGAGCAACCCTTGCCCGGGTTGCCCGATGCCGAACCTGCCTTCAAACTGCGCCCCGTCAATCCCTTTGCCCTCAACCGTTTCCTCAAAACGTACCGCAACCTTATCTTCCTTACCGACCTGAGCGTCCGTACGCCCGAAGCCCGCCGGATGCGCGACTTTTTTTCGGCCGAGTCGCTTGCGCGCATCGAAGCCGACACGAGTTTGTTCCGCACCGTGGCCCGCAACCAGTATGCCCGGGGCCAACTCGTGATGCGGCTCTTTGGTGCCAGCAGCGCCCAACTAGCGACCCACGTCCGCGACCATGCCGACGCGCTGCGGCAGCAGTTTCAGCAGGCCGAGCGCGAGAGTATCCAGCAGGCGGCTTGCCAGCAAGGAGATCGTACCCTGACAGCCCAGATGCGGCAACAACAGGGTGGGGCCTTTTGCCTGCCCGAAAACTACGCCGAGGTGGCCAATACCGAGGGCTTCGCCTGGTACCGCAGCCTGAAGGGTACTGACATCAGCTATGTGTTAGCCACCCGGCCTTATACCGATCCGGCGCAGTTTCACCCCGATAGCCTGCTGGCTTGGCGCGACCAGATCGGGCGCAACTACCTGTTTGGCTCGGGGCAGCCCGACACGGTCTCGTACATGATGCGGCAAGATTATCTGGAGCCCACCGTGCGGGAGGTGAATTTCAACGGCGCCTACGCCGTCGAGATGCGCGGCCTCTGGAAACTGAAAAACAACCAGCGCGGCGGCGTGTACATCAGCTATGCCCTGGCCGACGAAGCCCAGCAGCGGCAATATTACCTCGAAGCATTCGTGTATAACCCCTCCGATCCCAAGCGCGGCCCCATCATGGAGGCCGAGGCCGTATTGCGCACGTTCCGTTTTCAGGCAGAGGAAGCGGTGGTACAATAGACGCGTTTTCGGCCCGCTGCAACTCCTTCAAAGAGCGGACATCCACGGCAAAAGGCTGTTTTATTAGAAGTTTGCGCGATCATGACAACCAATAAATACAATCCGGACATTCACCATCGTCGGTCCATTCGTTTGAAGGGCTACGACTATGCGCAAGAGGGTTTATATTTTATCACGATATGTTGTCAAGATCGGATTTGCCGTTTCGGACGGGTGGCAAATGGCGAAATGATCCGAAATGAATACGGAACCGTGGCGTATGATGCCTGGATGAAAACGCCCGAAATACGACCAAACGTAGAATTGGGTGCATTCGTGG
>DAIMZG010000040.1:0-12980 GCA_036734065.1 Catalimonadaceae bacterium | reverse complement strand
GCGACACCACCATGGCCAGTTTCGGTACCGATGACCTCAAGGCCCTGCCCACCGACACGGTCGAGTGGCTGCGCCAGCTTCCTTCCTATTATCTCACACCCGAGTTTGTGTTTGTCCACGCCGGGCTGAACTTCGCCTGCGAAGATCCCTTCGCCGACGACCACGCCCTGCGCTGGACCAAGGAGTTTACCATTGACCCGGCCCGTATTGACTACCGCCGCGTGGTGCACGGCCACGTGCCCGTACACTTGGAACTAATCCGCGACTGCATTGAGCGGCAATACGATTTTATTGACCTTGACAATGGCTGCGTCTATAAAGACCGCCCGGGGCAGGGCAACCTGGTAGCCCTCGAACTGCGCCAGTTCCGGCTGGAGGTGCAGCCCAACGTGGATATGGTCTGAGGCGTTATCCGAATTATCGGTGCCAAACCATTACCTCCCGGAATGGTTTTGTTAACGCACGTCGTTGTTGTCGCCGCCCTGCAACCGAAAATTCATGCACCCCATGCCCCGCCGTACCTCCCCCAATCAGATCAAGTCCTTCGACGACCTCAACCACCTCGACGATACCGTGGTGGACAAACGGCTGGCCCAGCGGGCCACGGCCAAAAAAGGCCGCCGCAATCGGCACTACACCAAACTGCTCATCAAGCAGCAGGTGACGCTGGAGACGTGGCGGGAGGCGGAGGAATAATCACTCCCCCACTTTTATACCCAACAAAAAAGGCTCCCCAAGGGGAGCCTTTTGCATTTGTACACACCGCCGTTAGCGCTGGATCAGCCGCTGGGTGAGCGTCGCCTGGCGGCCGCGTACGGTCACCATGTACACCCCACTGGCGGGCAAAGCTGGCAGAGACAACGTCCAGGCACCCGCGGCGTCGGCCTCGGCCCGTTGCGCAAACACCGTTTGGCCATGCAGGTTGATCACCACTACGTAGAGCGGCTCGTACGCGCTCAGTCCACTGAGGGCCAGTTGCACCACCTCACCGCGACGGGCCGGGGTGGGGAACACCCGCAGTTGCGCCGCCGTCATCCGCGTGGGGCGGTGTACGACCACGGCCTCGTAGTACGTCGCCGTACCGTCGAAGTCGGTCTGCACCAGGCGGTAGAACGACGTGCCCGGCAGGGGCTGCGCATCGGGCCAGGCGTAGGTCAGGGGCTGGTCGCTTTGTCCGGCCCCGGCCACCGTGCCGATGGCCGTAAAGTGGCGGCCGTCGGCCGAGCGCTCGATCGTGTAGCGATCATTGTTAAGCTCGGTGGCCGTAGCCCAACGCAGCCATACGCGCTCGGCCTCGCTTTCGGCCCGGAAGTAGAGCAACTCGACGGGCAGCGGATTGGCCGACGACTCAGACCCGAACGTGATGGGGCTAAAATTGCTGAACGTGAAGTTGGACATGATCGAGCCGGCGGCCGCCGTACCCGTGCGGAGGCTGGCGTTTTGGCCTTTGTTCTCCCATTCGGTACCCGTCCAGTGGGCCACTACCAGGCTGTTGACGTCTTTGATCTTGCTAAAGGCGCTGTCTTCCCAGAACAACCCGACGAACGGTTGGGCCAACCCGCTGGTGCGCTCCAGGTTCCAGTACTGGTTGTCGCTCACGCTCGTCAGGGTGCTGGCCAGTGGGCTGAGCGCCACGTAGCTCGTGTCGAAATACTGCGCCCGGAAGGTGCTGGCCGTATTGAGACCCGAAATCCGGATGCGTGCAAAGCGGTCGTTCGAGCCGATCGGGAACGTAAAGTTCTGGTTCCCTTCCTTCACCACCGGGCCCGCCACGTAGCTGGCCGCCGTCAGGTCGGCGTTGGTGGACGCGCCACTGCGGAAAGTGAGCGGGTTGGCCACCGAGGTTTGTACCCGACCCTCAGTGAAGGTCATCTGCCCGACGATGAACACGGGCACCTCGCAAACAACGGCCGCCGGGGCACCCGAAGTATTGTTGACCACCACGTGCTCGAAGGTCTGCGAACCAGCCGATGCGCTGATGCGCTGCACGGCGGTGCCTACAAAGGCCACCGTACCCGTGGCGATCAGCGTACCGCTATTGCTCCAGTTGCCCCCCAGGCGCAGGGTGCGGCCGTTGAGGTCGAGCGTGCTTTGCAGCGATAGGTTGCCGCTTACGGTCAGGTTGGTCAGCAGCGTTTTTACGCCCGTACCCACCACGTTGAGGCGCGCGATCGGGCTGGCCGACTGCTGGGTCAGTTGCTGGTTGGCACCACCCAAAATTAGCGTCAGGGGCCCCGTCAGGTTGCCTGCCGAGCTCACTTGCCAGTTGCCATTGAGCGTAAAGAGGTGCGTGGGGTCGGTGATGGCCAGCGTGCCGCGCGTCAGGACAAAGTTGCAGTTGACCGTCAGGCCGCCCGCCGTCGCGAACGTGGCGTTGTTGCCACTGTTGAGGTGCAGGCCGCAGAAGGCCTGGCCGCCCGACCGCAGCGTGACCAAGCCATTGCTGGCCGTCAGCACCACCGTTGAGGCACCCGCCTGGAACGAGCCGCTGTTGAGCCAACTGCCGTTGACCACCAGCTCGGATACGGAGTTGGCCAGCACACTGAGCGTAGCCCCGCTCTCTACCGTCAGGTCGCCGTCCACTTGCAAATCGAGGCTGTCTTCGATGGTCAGCGTAGCACCGCTCTCGATGGTGAGGCGCGCAGCCAAACCTCCGGGGTTGGCCTGGGCCGGACGCTTGGCCAGGCGCACGGTGCTGCCCGTCGGCAGAATAACTTCCGAACTGAGCGTAGGTACCTGGCTGACGTTCCAGTTGAGGGGATTGTTCCAGTAGTTGTCGCCCGCGCCATTGGTCCAGGTGATGGTCGAGGCGTTGGACGTCCAGAAAACCTGGTCGTTGGGATCGTCTTCGTAGATGGCACCCGCCCGTGCGCCCGTGGCATTTTCAAACACTACTGCTTGCTGCAGTACCGTCCGGCGCACGTTGAAGGTCGGTCCGGCTTCGAAAGTGACTTCCCGTATGGTGTCGTTGGCCGAAAGGTTGGCTTCCAGCAGCAGGTAGCGGCCACCCGCAGCCCCCGCCGTAAAGACGCCGTCCGACAGGTTGTGGGTCGCGTCGAGGGTCGAGCCGCTCAGCAGGCGCAAGCCCTGGGCGTTGAGGTACGCCATGCGGTAGTGACGCGCCGCCAGCGTGCCGCCGCTGTTGACTACCACCCCGTAGCGTCCGCTGCCGTTGTGCGTCACGACGGCCTGGGCCGTCACGCTCGTACCCAGCAGCTCGAGGCGGCCGCCATTGGTCACCGTGGTGGTGGCACCGTTGGCCAGGCGCAACGTAGCCAGGGCATTGACCGTGAGTGTACCCGATACGGTCAGCGTCGGCAACGTGCCTCCCGCGATGGTCAGGCTTTGGCCGTTGAGGTGCAGACGTCCGCTGCTGACGTTGAGCGCTTGGGCCACCGTGGCGGCTGTGGTCAGGCGCAGCGTCGCCCCACTCACCGTCGGCGCAATTTGCACCTGGTGGTATTGCCCGTTGCCCGCCTGCCAGTCGAAGGTATTAGCAGTGGTTGGGGCCAGCGTCAGCGTACCTTGCCGCCCGTCGAAGGTGGCCTGGTTGCGGAAATTACCCCTTACGGTCACATCAAAATTGCTGGTGGTGACGTCAAACGACCCCGCCGCAATAACAAGTTCTTGGCGCACCACTAGCTGCGAAGCCAGGCGCAATTGTCCGGCTCCACGCTTGATGAGGCGATGGAAAGGGGCGGCACCGTTGTCGAGCGTAGCCGAACCACCCGGCACATCGAACACCACTACGCCTTGCCCGCTCGTGAACGAGCCCGTGGCACTGCGCACCCAACTGCCCGCAATCACCAGGGAGTCTTGCCCTGTGGTGGCGGTCAGGGCACCGTCGAGCGTCAATTCGGCCGCAATGGTCAGGTCGGCCCCGGGGGCGTTGTCGGTCGTGTTGATCGTCAGCGCCGCCGAAGGCTCGATGGTGAGGTTGTTGGCTACCGCACCCGCCTGCCCGATGATGGGCTGGCGCAACACCGACGGGATCACGACGTCTTCGCCGACCACCGGAATGCTCACCGTAGCGTTGCTGGCCACCCAGTTTTGGGCATTGAACCAGTCGTTGCTCTGGTTGCCCGTCCAGGTACGAACCACTACGCCCGTCCACGAAATGAGGTCGTTGACGTCGTTGTCGAAGGCTTCGCCCGAGAAGGCCCCGCTAGCATTGTAGAACTCGACCAGGCCGCTGGCCTGGTTTTTCTGAACGTTCGACGCCCCGCCCCCCGGATTGAGCGGGAACGAAGCGCCCTCGATGCGCTGCGTGCCCGTCAGGTTTTGCGCGTTTTCAATGCGCAAATAGGTGCCGCCGCTGCTGCCGTTGGTAAACGTACAGAAACTGAAGTTCTGGGCAGGATCAATCGTTCCTCCGCCGTTGATGCGGATGCCCTGCGCGCCCGTGTATTCGAACTGGGTGTGGCGGGCGCGGACAGTGCCATCCACTACGAAGTTGTAGGCACCCGTGGCGCGGCGCGTGATCAGGTTGATATCGGCCGCGGTGCCCACGGCTTCGAACGTCCCCGAGCTGGTCACCGTGACGGTCGTGTTGGCACCAAGGGCCAGTTGGCCGCCCGCACCCATTTGGTACGTACCGCCAATATTGACCGTGTTGAGGTTTGTCCCCAACACTACGGCGTAGCCATTGCCCGCCAGCGTGGCGCCGTTGGCCAGGCTAAAGTCGCCCGTCACGTCGAGGTTGTCCTGCAAGTTGTAGGTGGCTGCGCCGACGATCACCAGCGCAGGCAGTGCCGAGCCGTTGGTGCGCACTTGGGCGGTGCCCGTAGGCAGCTCGAGGCGATAGGTACCCCCGCCGACAAAATCACCCGCCTGGGCGATCAGGTCGCCCCCCACCCGTACGGTGCGGCCGCTGCTGTTGAGCGTCCCCTGCTCGACGATGAGGTGCCGCCGGATGCGTACATACGTGTTGTTGAACGTGGTTTGATCGGTCTTGTTGAGGGTCAGGTCGTAGAACTCCTTGGTAGCCAACACGTCGTTGCCGTTGAAGATACGCTGCGGCTGCGTGCCGTTGAGCACTACCCGCCCCTGGCGTGCGTCGAACTGTCCGTTGGGGTCGTTGTTGAACCAGTCGCCAGCCAGCGTGATCTGGTAGTGCTGGGCACTCACATCGAGGCGGCTGGTCTGAAAGCTGAGGTTGCCGCGCACCACGATGTCGCCCGCCAGCGTTTTGGTGTTGGCATTGACCAGCGTCAGGTTGCCGTAGGTAGCCCCGCGCACCTGCTGGTTGGAGGTGCCGTCGTAGAACGTCAGCGAGGAGGCATCCAGGTCGTAGGCGGCAAAGCCCGCCGGAAAATTATTGTTTCCGCTTACGTACACGCTCCGGCCCGCTTCCACGGCGAAGGTGCCCGTACCCGTATGGGTGATGGCAAAGGTTTCGAGGAACAAATTGCCCGACGTAGTGCGCAGCAACAAGTCGCCCGTCAGGCTGACGTTGCCTTGCAAACGCTTGGTGCTGCTGCCGTCCAGCTCGAGGTGATGGAAAGAGGCTGCTTGAATAAACTGCGTACCGCCTTCTCGTGCGAAGCGGATGCGCCCGTTGCCCGCGTAGCTGCCCGTGCCGAACCAATTGATACCTTCGAAGGTGTGCGTGCGGTTGCCGTCGTGGAAGGTGGCACCCACCGCGATGGTGACGTCGCCCCCGAAGTCCAGCGTGCCCGTATTGCCCGCCCGCAGCGTGACGCCGTCCATCACCTCGCAGGCATTGGCCACGCGCACGATGCCTTCGGCCGTCTTGGTGCCCGTACCGGCCATTTCGGCGCGGAACAGACCCAGCGCACTGAACGTCTGGTCGGCCCCGTCGAGACGGACGATGCCCGCCGTGGCGGCAAAGGTGCCGCCCGCATTGGTAAAGTTACCCTTCACCGAAAGCACGTTGGTACCCGTAGGCGGCACCACCGTGCCGGCGCTGATGGTCAGGCTACCCGTTACGGGAAAGTCACCACCCGCCAGCGTGAAGGTGGCCCCACCGTTGAAAATCAGGCTGCCAAAAGGCGAAGTCGGCCGGGTTTGCAAGGTTACGTTGCCAGTAGAAGCGGTGAAGATCACGGTGGCCCCACCGTTGAGGAAGCTCGAAGCCGCGTTGAGCGACCAGTTGCCCCCCACGCTGATGTCGCTGGCCGGGCTGGTTACTTCCAGAATGGACGCTCCGCCATCGCCCACGATCACGTCTTCGGTGACGGCCAGGTCGAAGCCACCCGTCAGGCGCAGCAGCCCGTTGGTCAAGCGCAGTTGCTTGCAGCGGGCATTGTCGCCCGTGATGAGGGCACTGTTGATGGCCGAAGGAATCACCGCGTTGATATCCGACGTGGGTACCTGGGCGGGCGACCAGTTGCCCGCCGTAAACCAGTCGTTGCTGATGGCTCCCGTCCAGGTAACGGTGCTCACGGCTGGCCACTCGACCCGGTCGCCAGGGTCTTGTTCGTAGCTTTCGCCACCCAATTCGCCCGCAATGGGCTCGGCAAAAACCAGTTGTCCCGACGCGGCCGCACTGCGCGACACGTTGAAGGTACTGTCGTTGGGCGCTTGTCCGTAGCGGAAGGTAACGTTGGATACTGCCGGAAAACCCGCCGGAATGGTGTGGTTGGCCGTCAGGTAGCGACGCGAAGGCGTGTTGGTACCACCCGTACGCATACCTTCCCACGTACCGTTCGAGAAGTTGTGCATCGGCGACACGCTGGCCCCGGGGGCCAGCGTCAGGCCACCGTCGGCCAGGTTTTGCAACAGGTAAAACTGCGCCGCGATGGTGCCACCCGCCCGCACCTGCACGTCGAGGCGGCTGCCCGTGGTGCAATACATGCGGGCCGCCTGCAGGCCGCTCCCGACCAGGCGCAGGGTGCCCTCTACATCCACCAGGCCGTTGCCGTTTTGCGTGTTCATCAGCACCTCCGACCCGGCATCGGCCCAGAGGGTGGCACCGGGCTGGATGCGCAATTGTTGAGGTACCCCATTGTTGGTACCTACACGCAGTTGCTGGCCGTTGAGCTGCAGGGTGGCCCCGGCCCCGATGCGCACGTCGCGATTAGCCCCCATGGGTGCTTCCAGCGTGTAGGTCGTCGTCTCGTTGGTGAGTTGGTTGAAAGTCACCTCGTTGAAGGCCGCCGCGCTGCCAGCCCGGATAGTTTTGGGTGACGTATCGGCACTTTCGAAGGCCACCGTACCCAACCGTCCGGCGAAGGTGCCTAAGTTTTGCCAGCTACCGCCTACCCGAATCGGGTAGTGCTGACTGTTGTCCACGTCGAGGGTGGTCGCGTTTTCGATCGTCAGGTCATAGACTTGCCAGGCGCCCGTCAGCAGTTTGGCCCCGCCATTGCGCACCGTCACGTTCTGCGCCACCAGCGCCGGGAGCGGTTGCGTGCCGCCCGTACGGTCAAATTCGAAGCTAGCGGCACTGGTCGTCCAGGAGCCATTGATTTGAAAGTTTGCGCAAGCCATGCGGTGGCTCAGGTTGCCCATCTGTACCGAAGCCCCGGTAGCGATGGTAAAGTCGCCAGCACCTACTACCAGCCCGTGGCCCGCAATGGTTTTGTTGCCGTTGGCAAACGTGAGGGCGCGAAACTGGTGGTCTGCCCCGGGCTGAATGGTTTGGGCCGCGCTGCCATCGAAGGTTACCGTATTGCCCGTGTGCGTGAAGGTACCCTGATTGTTCCACTGGGCTCCGCGCACTTCCCAGGGCAAGTTGGTGGCCACCGTCACGCCCGGCGCAATGGTGACATCGCCCAGCGTGCGCACCAAGTCGTTGTTACCCGTCATGGTTTTGGTGCCCGTACCGCCAAACACTACGTGGTTATAATCGAGATACTTGGGCGAGCCGTTCCAGTTATTGTAAATATTTTGGTCGTCGCCGTCGAAGAATACCGTGCCAGCCGGGCTGGGATACTGGCGAATATCCACCGTTGCCCCTTGCAGGTGCAGGTTGTGGTTGCCACCATTGACGAGTACGGTACCATTGTTCGTAAAAAGGTTGCCCCGTACGTACACGTCGTCGTTGAACGTCACGTTGCCGTTCGTGGCCAGGGTGAGGCGGCCGTAGTGGACACCCGTGTAGAGCGTCTGGGCGGCACTGCCTTCCAGGCGCGTCAGGCTGTTGGCATCGAGCTGGTAGTTGCCAAAACCAGTGGGAAAGGCCGCCGCCTCGGTGGCCAGTACACTCGACCGCAGCGTAGCCGACGGGGCCACGTGCAGCGTACCGCTGTTGGTACCCGTGGTGGCAAAGGTGCGCATGTCGAACGTTACGTTGTTTTCGATGCGCAGATCGCCCGTTACTTGGGTGGCCGCCGAAAGCCTTTTGGTGCCAGTGCCAGCCAGTATGAGGTGGTGAAAATTGGCCAGTTTGTCGCTGATTGTCCAGTCGCCACCCGTATGTATCAAGGTACCGCCGTTCCAGATGACGGGCTGCAAGCTGTTTTTGATAAAACTACCTTGCAGCGTCAGCGTGTAGCCCGCCGCGTCGAGGTCCACCTCGGGGTGCTGAATGATAAACGTATTGACCGAAAAGTCGCCCGCCGCCGTCTTGACCGGGTTGGGCGAGATGCCCGCCGTCAGGCGCCACAGCTCCAGGCGCGGGTAGTCGGTCGCAAAAATTACTTGATCCGTGTCAGCTTGGTACCGCACAGTGCCGCCTGCCAGGTTTATCTCTTGGAAATTGGGCGGGAAGTTATTGGCCCCGCGTATTTCCAGTACGCCCGCGTTGAGGGTCAGCACATTGTCGCTGCCCTGCGCCGTGATCGAACCCGCCGCATCCAGCCGTGTAGTGGCAGTGGCGGTCAGCAAATTGACATTACCCGTGACGGCGAGGGCCTGCGCAATGGTTTTAATGCCTGTGCCCTGTACGGCCAGGTTGCGGAAGGTGGTGGCGGCGGTGCCGCCCACGGTTTGGTTGTTGCCATCGAGCACCACACCGCCATTGCCGCTCTGGGCAAAAGCACTGGCCCCGGCATCGTTGGTCCAGTTGCCCCCTACGAAGACCGTCTGTACACCGCCATCCAGCGTAACGCCGCCCAATAGGCGCACGTGGCGGCCGGCGGCCAGGTTGCCCGTCAGGGTCTTGGCCCCGCTACCCGTAAAATCTACGTCGTAGAAATTGCCCCCCCCGATGGTTTGGGGCTGCGCACCGTCGAAGGTCACGGTGCGGTTGCGCGGTACAAACGTGCCACTGCCCAGTGTCCAGTTGCCCGTCACAAGGATATTGTGGCTGCCCGCGTCCAGCGTGCCGTTGTTGAGGGCGATCTGGCCAAGGATGGTCATCGGGTCGGCCAGTACGTAGGTGGCACCGTCGGCATTTACCAGCAAGGTCACGAATGGCTGCCCACCCGAATTGACCGTGTGCGTACCATTGGTGGCTTCAAATTGCACAATCCCTACGCCATTGGGCTGGTACGTACCACTCATGGCCCAACTGCCGCCCACCCGGATGGTGTCGGTGGCGGCCGTCTGGCTCAGCACGTCGCCTGCTCCCACAGTGAGGTTGTTGGCAGTGGTCAGCGTGCCCCCGTTGAGGGCCACTGTGATGGGCACTCCTGCCCCGGCCAGGCGCAGGCGGTTGGTTCCAACGGGTGTTATGATGGCCACGGTGTAGGCACCCGGCACTTGGCTGTGGTCGAGCAAGACGTCGGCATCGGCACTAGGTACGGTATTGCCCGACCAGTTGAGGGCATCCGTCCAGGTGGTGGCATCACCGCCGCCGTCCCAGAAAAAGCCGTTGGGAAATGTCCACTGCACCAGGCCCGAGGTGCTCAGGATAGGGTCTTCGTTGGCCGGATTCTCCTGGTCGTAGATCTCGCCCGCCAACGAGCCTCCGGCGTCGCTGAAGGTGATCACGCCGCTGCCCGACAGGCGGCTCACGTTGTGAACTGGCCCGGGCCCGAAGCTGACATTGTTAGCGGTGAAGTCAGCGAAGTTTTGCCCCGTCAGGGTCAGGTAGGCATTGCCCGTACCGCTGGCAAAGGAACCGTCGCTGAGGTTGTCGGTGGCGTCGAGGGTGCCGCCTACGAAATGCAGTCCGTTGCCCCGCGTACCCGAAACAAGGTAATGACGTGCGTGCAGCGTGCCGCCCGCCTGGTAGAAGACGTAGTTGTTGGCCGTGCTGGCCAGCACCGAGGCCGAATTGCCCGCTACGCCCACCAGCCGCAAGGTGCCTCGGTTGACCAGCGAGTCGTTGCCGATGCGCAGCGTGGCCCCGGCGTCCACGTCGAGGGTTGCGGCTGGCTCGATGCGCACACCGCCGTTGCCATTGAGCGTCACCGCAAAGCCGTTGAGCTTGAGCGTACCGGACGCCAGCGTCAGGCGGCGGTTGTTGCTCAAGTTCAGGGCACCGTCGAGCTGGTAGGTGCTCGTGGCGGCGTCAATCACCACATTGCGAAACAAATCGTTGGTAGGCCGGAACGTGTAGGTTGGCCCACCCGCCGTTCCGCGGAGGAAAAGGATGCTGGCATCGTTGGTCTGATTAAACCGATCATCGCAAAGCAAATCGCCCCCCACCGTTACGTTGTGCACATTGGTGACAAACATTCCGCGCGCGATGGCCATTTGGTTGCCGACCGTCAGCGGGTCTTGCAACCGCAGTTGGTCTGTGGAGGTGCCGAGGTTAATCCGGAGGTTGTAGAACGCCTGGCCGGCGCTGTTCAAGTTGGAGGTGCCGCCCGTCAGGTTCACTTGCCCCTGACGCGCTACGAAAGTGCCTCCTTCGTTGAACCACTGCCCTTCGAGGATGAGGGCGTATTGGGCCGGGCTGATGTCGAGCGTGGCGCCGGGCGCAATGCGCAAGCCCCCGCCAAGCTGCCAGTTGCCCCCCATCGTTTTGGTGCCCGTGCCGCCGATGCGCACGTGCTGAAACTCGGAACGGCCGATGACCTGATTGGCCCCGTCGAAGATGACCGAGTCGGCATGAGCAAAGAACCCGTTGTTAATCCAGTTGCCGCGCACGGCGATGCGGCGCCCAAAGCCATTGACGCTGCCGTCCACGATCTCGAAGTCGCCGTTGACCGTCAGCGGTCCGTCGAGCAGGCGCTTTTCGCCGCTGCCGCTAAACTGCACGTGGTGGTAGTCAATGGGTTGGTAGTTGCGGATGTCCTGCTGGCTGTCGCCGTCGTAGCGAACCGTGCCGCTGGCCGCGGCGAAGGTATTGCCCGTCCGGAAAAACCAGTTGCCGCCCACGCGCAGGGTGTACCCATTCAAGTTTAGGCTGGCCCGGTCTTGGCGCAAGTCCATGTCGCCCAGCACCCGCACGTCGGTTTGCAGCGTGATGGGCACCATCTCGCTGACGATCGTTGTGCCGATTCGGATCTGACCGAAATAGCTGCTAGCGTTGGCGCGAATTGTTTTGACCGTGTTGCCCCGAAATGTCACAAAATAATTGTCGCTCTGCGTGAAGGATCCCGTACCGTCGCCCACCCAATTGCCCCATATATCCAGATTATTTTGGGCCACTACGGGCGCCGTCGTAATGGTGGTTTGGCCCAATATGTTTAGGGCGCCCACCAGCGTTTTGGTGCCCGTGCCAGCAAAGGTCACGTGGTGAAACTCGGCCGCGTTGATCGCCTGCGCACCACTGCCGTCGAAAGTGATGGTACTGCCCGTCGTGACAACTGCCCGATCCACTGGTACCGACCAGTTGCCGCCTACGCGGTGATTGAAGTTGCCGTACACAAAGGTGCCGTCGCCATTGACGTAGCGTACCTCGCCCCGCACGTTGAGGGGGCCTTGCGGGATTTTCTGCGTGGTGTTGCCCTGAAACTCGAGGTTGCCGTACAGAAGAGGGGCCGAAAACGCCACCACCGCCGGGATGTTCTGGTTGACACCTCCCCCGTCGAAACGGATGGTGCTGGCCGCATCCAGGTTCATGCTGCTGAAAGTCACGGCTGCCGCCGCAAAGTTGTTGGCGCCACTGGTGCGCCAAAGGGTGTGGGCACCCAACTGAAACGTCGCCACAAAGCCCCCGTTGATGATGTTGTCGTTGGGATCGAAGGTTACAAAGCTTACCTCGTCCCCCCCCGTGTTGGTCACCGCAAAAGAGCTCGCGATGGTCACAGGTGCCAGTAGGCTTTTGGTGCGCATCTGCGTGGTGCCCGTGCTGGTGAAGCTGAGTTGCGCAAACTGGTAGAAACTCGGGTTGGTGCCCCCCGAAGCCTGGAGGGTCTGGTTGGCATCGGGGGCGTCGAACGTAAACGAGCCCGTCGAAGTGATGCGGTACGTGCGGCCCCCGCCCGTATTGGTAATCAGGTTGCCCGCCAGCGTATGGTCGAAGGCGCCCAGATTGACCCGCACGGCCGGGTCGGCCGTGGGCCCGTTGAGATCGAGGTTACCGTTGATATCCAGGTTGCCGCTGGCCACTTTTTGGCCGTTCGTCAGGTAGAGGTTGCCGTAGCTGATACCGCCCCGCACGGTCTGGGTGAGGGAGGCGTTGCCGTTGTAGTAGGTGCGCGAGTCGCTGCGCAGGTCGTAGGTGCCAAAGCCCGTCGGAAACTGGTCGGTACCCCGAAGCTGAAGCTGCCCCCGGTTGAGCATCTGGAAGACTTGGCCACTGCCCGTAGCCACGAGCGCCGACGTTTCGTTGAGCGTCAGGTTTCGGTTCTGGCGAATGGTCAGGTTGCCCCCTACTTGCCAGGTGCGTCCATCTTGTAAAACGCAGTTGCCTTCCACGGTGACGGTCGCCGCTCCGAAGCCCAGGATACCGGAAGGGCCGTCGTTGCGCAACTCTCCGCCCGTCAGGGTCACGGTACCCGAGAAGCCTACGGGCCCGTTGTTCAGATCGGTACGCGGCAGGCGGTGGTCGCCGCCGTCGTCGGTCAGCCCGACGCCGTTGTTGACGCGTAACAGGCCATTGACCTCCAAGTTGCCCGCGATGGTTTTGCTGCCGCTGCCCTCGAAGCGCACTTCCTGGAACGTAGCTGTGCCGGCCAGCGTGAGAGCCTGGTCGCCGGAACGGTCAAAGTGCGTCCGTACGCTGGTCGTCACCGTGTAGG
>DAIMZG010000039.1:0-13412 GCA_036734065.1 Catalimonadaceae bacterium | reverse complement strand
CGATAGAAATTGTAATTATAGCACTGGGTTCAGTAGCTAACGAAGCCATCAATATACAAATTTTAGTCGTTTCAATAGTTGCCATGCTGGCAACTGTCGGGGTATATAGTTTAGTTGCCTTGTTGGTCAGAATGGATGATTTGGGCTTCAAATTAATTGCATTAAATAATGACGAGAAAAGTTTTACAAAAGCACTGGGTAAGGCTCTTGTCAAGACGCTGCCTTTTTTGGTAAGAACGTTAGCTGTGTTAGGTACCATTGCCATGATCTTGGTAGCGGGCGGAATTTTCTCGCACAATGTGCATTTCATTCATGACATTTTTAACTTTTCGCCTTCCATTTTCGCTGAGTTTATAGTGGGCACTCTCATCGGAATCATAGCCTTATTACTTGTTGAATTAGTGAAAAGTGTGGTAAATGCGGTTAAAGTCAAACCGCAAAAAATATAAACTTCCCAATGAGGGGTATCCTTTCCCATGTGCAAGGAAACTTGAGCTGCCATTTAGTTCTTGCTTTCGTGCTACCTGCGCACGTGAACATGGCCGGAAAATGCGCCCTGTCCACACGTTGCAATGCGTTTGCCCAATCCTGAATCCCGTGAAAGGGGGTTGTTCTGAGTATATTTCCCAAAACGGGATCAAAAAGGGGCACAATGAGGGCGCACGTGTCCATATAGCCAAGACGGAACGCCTTAAGTGGCCATCGCGCTACGCATCCGCAGCTGGCCGAAATTACCGAAAATAGACTTGCAGACTCAGGCTGTAATGGCCCGTTCGGCGCGTACTGGAGTTTTGCCGATAATGTCGGCCACGAAGGCGACACATGATGCCGGATGTTCGGGGAAAAGCTGTCAACGCTTCGCCGCGCTACTTTTCCAGCAAGCTTTGGAAGTAAGCCTCGTACCGGTCAATGGTTTTCTCGAGGGAGAACTTGCGGAGCGCCGTGTCTCGTCCGTTCCGGATGAGTTGGGCCCGTAGTTCGGGCTGTTGCAAGACGGCGTTGAGTTTGGCGGCCAGGTCGGCGGGCTGGCCACACGCGTAGAGCAACCCGCTGACGCCATCCTCCACTACGTTTACGATACCGCCCGCGCGCGTAGCCACCACCGGCGTGCCCAGCGCCATGGCCTCGACGAGCACGAGCCCAAAGCCGTCCATGTCGGAAGGCAACACGCTCACGTCCATGAGTTTGTAGAGGTGCAGGGCATCGGCGTGGCTGAGCATGCCCGCGTAGATGATGGGGTTTTTGATGTGATACTGCGCCACGTAGCGATCTAGGCTGCCCGGCGCGATGCCGGCAAAGATCACCTTCACGCGGTCGTCCACGTCCGCCAAGGCCCTGATGAGCTCTTCCTGCCTTTTCATCCGGGCTACGCAGCCAATCACGGTGTCTTCGGGCCGAAGGCCGTATTGCGCCCGAAGCTGCGCCACCCGTTCCGGTCCCACTTGGGCGTACTGGTGCAAGGGCGTGCCGTTGTAGATCACGTGCAGGTGGTGCGGGGGCATGCCCTTTTCGACGAAGATTTTTTTTAGCTCGTCACTAATGACGACGATGCCATCGGTGCCTCTCACGTAAAAAGTGTTCTGCACCCAGCCGCCGATGCTTTCGGGCCTTTGTCGGCGCGTGTGCACAACTTTTACGGGCAATTTGAAAAGCCACCTGGCGAAGATGGTCAGGTAGCGATCCTTGCTGTTTTGGGCGTTGATAATGTCAATTTGCTCCCGGCGCACCAGGTCGGCGATCAGGCGGATGGTCAGGCGGTCCACCTTGGAGCGGAAGGGCATGGGCACAAAACGTACGGGCGTGTCTTTCACCAACTGGTGCAAGAGATTGTCGGCTACGCCCGCCAAGTAGATGTCGTGCCCCTTGGCAGCCAGGCCTTTGGCCAGGTAGGCAATGGAGTGGGTGGCGCCGGCGATGCCTCCGGTGAACGAGGTAAAGAGAATTTTCATAGCGTGCAGGGAAGGCCCGGGGAATCGCAAAATGCGAAAAAAAGCGCGTCCGTGGCCATTGCCGTCCGCAGTGCGTCCGCTGATTTGTCGCTGGCCGCGTTCAGTGCTGCGACTTTTCGAGATGGTCTGGGAGGGGCAAACCGATTCAAAAGACATCAAAAAGGACAAATTTCAATTTTTAATACGGCCCGCGTCGGCAGCCCGGCAAATTATTTCGCTATATTTCCCGCCCGTAATCAACGCTAATCTATCCTGTCGTTCGTATGTTTGACAATCAAACGTTTCTTATTACTGGCATTGCAGATGCTAATTCGCTGGCCATGTACGTGGCCAAAAAAATAATCGCTAATAACGGTCGGGTGATCTGTACCGGCCTGGGCGTTTCGAAATTCCATACCCAGCTATCCGAAAAAGCTACCGCCTTTCTGAATACCAACTACGCCTCTTTCCAAGAAGCCGTGGCGGCCGAACTGGGCGATACGCGTACCGAAGTGCTGGACGTTTCGCTCGACGAAAACATCGCCGAACTGGCGGAAAAGCTCGCCGCTTCCCACGTCCAGCTAAACGGGGTTTTGCACGCCATTGCCATGGACAAAACCATCCGGATGAAGGAGGTAAAACCACTGCTGGAGATCACCAAAGAGGAGTTCTGCGAAACCATGGACGTTTCGGCGTATTCACTGATTCGCCTGTCCTACTACCTGCTCAAGCACGGTGTTTTGCAGCCCGACGCTTCCATTTGTTCACTCAGCTACATTGCCGCCGGCAAAGTGACTTTTCACCCCTACCGCAACATTAGCATTGCCAAAGCGGCCCTGGAGCGCATCACCATCGAACTGGCCGACGAACTGGGCAGAAAAAACGGCACGCGCGTGAACGCGGTGCGGTTTTCACCTTTCATAGGCAGCAAAGCGGGAAATGCCACCCTCACCCAGCAAGACCTCGACACGGCAGATCGTATCAGTCCCCTGGGCAATGCCCATCCGGAAGACTTGGCCAACGAGGTTATCCACCTCTTCCGGCCGGGCGCCCGCATCACGGGCGAGGTCAGGCACGTGGACGGCGGCTACAACATCATGGGCTAGGCAACCCGCCCGCCGCCGTAGAGCGCAGGCGCAGATACTCGCCACGCATTTTAGTTGGTATTTTCTTCCGGACTTTTCGGGTGCGCAAACGACGCCGGACGATCTCCGGGCACTGACTCAGGCGCGGGCGGGCGGATTCTTCAGCCGCTGGTCGAAATCGTGCGGCAGCACCTCGACGACTTGCAGCCGGGCAGCCTCCGGATGCAGGGGGTTGATAAGGAAGTTGACCTCGAAGGGGGAGTGTACCGAGGGCACTTGCATGACCAGGTAGCGGCCCTCGGCGATCCAGTCGTGGGTGAAGGCCACCAGTGCCTTGGGGTGGGGGAAGTGGTTCCAGTGGGGTGGCAGCTCCGATACGCGCAGCACTTTGCGGGCGATGTCGTCGGGAATGTCGAGCACGAGCAGGGCGTAATTGCGGGGAATCCGCTGGGTGTTGGCCAGCACTTCCAGTTTGGCCAGGGCCAAGGTCTGGGAGGTGTACAAGATGCGGGTGCCCTGCTGGTGCCACCTCCCCGAGCCGTAGAGGCCGCCCGTGCCCGTGAGGTCGCGGATGTAGTCCGCTTTGCTCAGGCGATAGACGTGCATCGGCCAGCCTTAGGCGTACATGCCGTACTGGATGCCCACCAGCAGGTCTTCCAACTGCTCCCGGCCGATGGCCGAGTTCATCAGGCTGATGGGTTTGACGGCCCCCAGGGCGGTATTGCGGGTGTGGAGCCACTCGGTGAAGTCGCCCTCGTCTTCGAACACCTCAATGCCCTTGGCGATGACGCGGGCAATGTGGTAGGCCTTTTCGGCCTCGTCTTTCTTGAGGGTTTCTTTGCCCACCGTGCGGAAAAGGCGTTGCAGGGTGCTTTCGGAGATGTCGAGCATCTGGCTCATCTCGCGGTTGGTAAACGCCATCCGCTGCTGGATGGCCCGCACCACGCCCACCGACATGCCGTCGCGCGAGAGGGCCATGAAGTCGAGCACGTGGTCCATGGGCCGCCCGATGACGGTGGGCCCACCCATAATATTTACTACCAGATCGAGACGCATACGCGGAGAGTTTAGTCAAAAGACTGCTTTAGCACAGTCTTTTGGTGGCAATATAACCTTTCAACTGGCAACGCGCACGTTTAGTTGCTATGCGCAGCGCCCCGAAGCTTTTTTTGCGGCTTTTTTGGCGAACGGGCCGCGCAGACGGGGGTGGGCCTGAAGGGGTGGACATGAAGTGGGGCTGAGGAGCCACGCGGGTGGTTGATTCTGAGGGGGAGCCCGCAAGGCCCGCGCCGCACCCCGTCGTTTTCCGGATGCCGCCCGACGTACGGGGCCGCGTGTAGTGCGTAGTGCATAGAGCCAGCGCGTATGCGAAGGCGATGGGGGCCATCCGGCGCTCCCCGGAAAGTTTTTTTGGAATACGCTTGCAAATTTTGAACACAGTTCATTACTTTGCGTCCAGACAAGTCTATCATGGGTACCACCGAACGCAAGGCCAAGGAAAAAGAAGAATTGAAGGCACTCATCCTCGAGGGTGCCCGCAAACTCTTTTTGGACCGAGGCATCGAGCATACCACCATCCGCAACATCGCCGATGAGATTGAGTACAGCGTGGGCACCGTCTATGTGTACTACAAGGACAAGAACGCCATCCTGCACGATTTGCACCAACTCGGATTTACCCAGCTTGGCCAGGCGTTCAAGGTGCTTTTCCACGTCGGCGACCCGATGGAAAGGCTCAAGGCCATGGGCCGGATGTACATCCGCTTTGCCATGGAAAATCCAGAGATGTACGACCTCATGTTCAACATGAAAGCCCCGATGGAGTACCTCAAGGGGAATTGCAGCGATGACTGGAGCGAAGGGCAGGGCACTTTTCATGTCCTGGTGGGCACCATCCGGGAATGCATGGAGAAGGGCCACTTCAAAGGCCACCAACTCGACCCCCTTTCCTTTATGATCTGGAGCCTGGTGCACGGCATGTGTACCCTGCACTTCCGCGAACGCATCAGCGGGGTGAAATTGGCAAACCCCGACCAGATCGTAGACCAGGCCTACGAAGAATTTTTGCGCTTCATTGATAACCGATAAAAAAATTTGTCCCATGAATGAACATTGTTCACGCAATAAACAGCGATCACACTTGATCTTCCTGTTTTCCCTGTTGGCCTGGTGGATGCTTCCGTCGGCGGCCCGAGCCCAGGCGTATCTCGACACCTACCTCGCCCAGGGGCTGGCCCAAAACCAAAGCATTCAGCAACGAGAATTTGCCCTCGAGCGCAGTCTCTACGCCCTCAAGGAAGCGCGGGCTCTTTTCTATCCTTCCGTCACCTTGCTCACGGACTACTTCCTGGCCGAGGGGGGGCGCACGATTGATATTCCGGTGGGCGACATCGTAAATCCCATCTACCGGGGACTCAACGACCTGGCCGGGAGCAACCAGTTTCAGCCCATCGCCAACGCCCGCGAGCAACTCAATCCCGACAATTTCTACGATGCCCGCTTCCGCACGGCCGTGCCGCTTTTCAACCTCGAACTGGACTACAACCGCAAGATCAAAAAGTACGAGGTGAGCATCCAGGAGCTGGAAGTGAGCCTCTACAAAAGAGAGTTGATAAAGGACATCAAAACGGGCTATTTCAATTACCTCAAAGCCGCCGAAGCCATCGCCATTTTGGAGGAAGCTCTCGCCACGGCCCGCGAGAACCTCCGCACCAACGAAGCGCTTTTCAAGCAAGGCAAGGCGAACCGCGGCGCCATCATCCGCAGCGAAAACGAGGTGCGGCGCTTTCAGGCCCAGGTTATCGCCGCCCAACAAAGTGAAAAATCGGCGCGGGACTATTTCAACTTCTTGCTGAACCGCGATGTCAGCGAAGGCATTGCCCTCGACGAACGCTACACCGTGCCGCCCGTCAGCGCCAACGAAGGGGAGGGGGTAGAAAACCGCGAAGAGGTGCGGCAGTTGCAAGTGGCGCAAGGCATTGATGAAGAACTAAAGGGGCTGGCGAGTGCCTACCGGGTGCCTAAGCTCAGCGCTTTTGTGGACTTGGGCTCGCAGGGCTTCGACGGGCAGTTTGATCGCCAGAGTCGCTATTATTTCGTGGGTGTATCGCTGCAGTGGCGCCTCTGGGCCGGAGGCCAACACATCCACCGCCAAAAACAGGCAGCCCTCAGTGCGCAAATCACCGATTCGAAGCGCGACTACGTGCAGGACCAGCTCGCGCTGCAATGGCGCACGGCGGCCCATGCCTACCGCGCCGCGCAGGCCCTCTACGAGGCGGCCTTGTCGCAGCAGACCTCCTCGGCCCGCTACTACCACGATACGGAAAGCCTTTACAAAGAGGGGCAAGCCCTCTTGATCGAGCTGCTCGACGCGCAAAACCAGCGCGTGAGTGCCCAATTGCAAGCCAACATTTCCCTCTACGACCTCTGGACCAAAGCCGCCGAAATAGAGCGCGCCAATGCCAGTTTCAACCTCAATCCGTAAGCCCATGAAAACGAATTATACGCTCCTCGGCTGCCTTCTTGCGGCCAGCACCTTGCTCCATGCGTGCAGCCAGGCCGAAGCCGAACAAAACGCCGAATCGCCCGGCGAGCGGATCGCCGTGCGCGTGGTGCCCGTACAGCGCGGCACCTACCACGACACGGTATCGGCCACGGGCCTGATCGGCACCGAATTCGAAGCCCGCTACGGCTTTCTGATCGGCGGGGTCATTGACCGCATCTACGTCAATGAAGGCGACAACTTTAGAAAAGGGCAACTGCTGGCGCGGCTCAAAACCGTGGAAATAGACGCCGGGGTGCAGCAGGCGCAATACGGGCTCGAAAAGGCCCAACGCGACTACCGCCGGGCGGCCAACCTTTTTGCCGACAGCGTGGCCACCCAAGAGCAGCTTGAAAACGCCAAGACCGCCCTCGACGTGGCGGAAAAGCAGCTCGAAACGGTGAAGTTTTCCCAGCAATACACGTCCATTTTTGCGGCCAGCGACGGCTTCGTGAGCCGCAAGCTCGCCAACGAAGGCGAGGTGGTGGGAGTTGGCAGTCCGGTGCTGGCCATCAACGAAAACAACGGCAAGGCCAGTTGGACGCTCAACGTGGGCCTCAGCGATCGGGACTGGTCGCGGGTGCAGACGGGCGACCCGGCGACCGTGCACATCCCGGCCTTTCCCGAAAAGGAATTTAGCGCCAGGGTGTACAAAAAAGCCCAGGCCGCCGAGCCGATGACGGGCATCTTTCAGGTGGAGCTGAAGATCGAGGCCAATGGCAGCCTGCCCGCCGTGGGCATGTACGCCAAGGCCCACATTGCCACCTCCGACAGCGCGGGGCTGGCCACCATCCCCTACGAGGCCCTCATAGAAGCCGACGGCGACCAGGGTTTTGTGTTCGTGCCCTCGCCGCGGGAAGGCAAGGTGGAAAAGGTGGCCGTAACCATCGCTGGCTTCGACAATCGGGTGGTGCGCATCTCGGCCGGGCTGGAGCAGGTGAAGGAAGTGATCACCGCCAACTCGGCTTTTCTCAACGCCCAATCTACCATCCGCATCATCCAATAAAACGCCATGAACCTGACCCAATTTTCTGTGAAGAACTACCAGTTTACGCTGGTGCTCTTCCTGATGGTAGCCGTGGTGGGTGTGACCACCCTGCTGACCATGCCCCGCGCCGAAGACCCGCAGATCAATCCGCCCTCCTACCTCGTGGTGATCGTGTATCCGGGCACGGGGCCGCAAGACCTGGAAGAGCTGGTGGTAAAGCCCATCGAAGACAAAATCTACGAGCTCGAAAACATTGACAAGCTCGTGACCACCATCGAAGACGGGCTGGCCGTGTTTCGAATTGATTTCAAGTACGGCGAAGACATTGACGGGAAGTACCAGGAAGTGGTGCGCGAAGTGAACAGCCTGCGCAGCGAGCTGCCGCAAGACATTTACAGCATTGACATCACCCGCCTGGATCCCAGCGATGTGAACATCCTGCAGGTGGCGCTCGTCAGCGAGAATGCCAGCTACCACGACCTGCGCAAGCAGGCCGAAAACCTCAAGGAGCGGCTGGAAAAAGTGAGTCAGCTCAAGAAGGTGAAAATCTCCGGCGCGCCGGAAGAAATCATCCGCGTGGATTTGCAAGTGGACAAGCTCGCCGGGCTCCAGATTCCGCTCAACGCCGTGATTGGCAGCATGCAAAGCGAAGCCCTCAACATCCCCGGCGGCAGGCTGAGCGCGGGCAACAAAACCTTCAGCGTGAAGACCAGCGGTAAATACGCCGGCCCCGACGACATCGCCAACACGGTCGTGTACCACAGCAACGGCAAGATCATCCGCCTGCGCGACGTGGCCGACATCTCCTTCCGCAACGACGAAGAAACCCACATCACCCGCCTCAACGGGCACCGCTGCGTGCTGGTGGATGCCGCCCAAAAAACGGGCGAAAACATCAGCGTCACGCAGGAAAAATACCTCGCCGTGCTTCGTGACTTTGAGCCCGGCTTGCCGGCCAATATCGCCCTGCGCACCCACTTCGATCAGGCCGAAAACGTGTCGCTGCGCCTTTCCGGCCTGGGCATTGACTTTATGATTGCCATTGGGCTGGTGCTGATCACGTTGCTGCCGATCGGTACCCGCGCCTCGTTGGTGGTGATGCTGGCGATCCCGCTTTCGCTGGCCCTGGGCCTTGTGGGGCTGAACGTGCTGGGCTACTCGCTTAATCAGCTGAGCATTGTGGGCCTGGTGCTCGCCCTCGGCCTGCTGGTGGACGACAGCATCGTGGTGGTGGAAAACATCGAGCGTTGGCTGCGGGACGGTTTTTCTAAAAAGGATGCGGCCATCAAGGCCACCCGGCAAATCACCAATGCCGTGCTGGGCTTCACCGCCACGCTGGTCATCGCTTTTCTGCCCCTGCTTTTCCTCCCTGGTACGGCGGGGGAATTCACCCGCAGTTTGCCGATGGCCGTCATCCTGAGTGTGCTCGCCTCGATGGTGGTGTCGCTCACGGTGGTGCCCTTCATCGCCAGCCGCTTTCTGCGGGAGCACCAAAATCCGGAGGGCAACCTCTTTTTCCGGGGCCTGAAAACGGCCATCAGCAAAACCTACGCGCCCCTGATGGCCTGGTCGCTGCGCAACCCCGTCAAAACCCTGGTGGGCACCTTCACCTTGTTTGGGCTTTCGCTCGGGCTTTTTCCGGCCATTGGTTTCAAGCTCTTTCCCACCTCCGAGAAGCCCATCTTCATGGTCAACGTGCAAATGCCCTCGCAAACCAGCCTGGCGCGCAGCAACGAAATCACCCGGATGGTAGAGGACAGCCTGCGTACGCATGCCGGCATTGCGCACTTTACGGCCAACGTCGGCAAGGGCAACCCCGTGATCTACTACAACGTGCGGCAGCAAGGCGAAAAATTTGACTTCGCCCAGCTATTTGTGCAGATGGAACTCCGTGCCCAGCCCAAAGAAAAACGGGCCCTGATTGAAAATTTACGGAAGCAGTTTGCCGACTTCCCCCACGCCCGGGTCGAAGTGCGGGACTTTGAGCAAGGTCCGCCCGTGGAGGCACCCATCTCCATCCGCATGCTCGGCGACAACCTCGACACCCTGCGGCAGCTTTCCTTCCGCGTAGAAGATATGCTGCGGGCCCACCCCGGCGCCATCTACGTCAACAACGAACTCAATACCCTCAAAACGGACATCAAGGTGAACATCGACCGCGAGAAGGCGCGCACTCTCGGGGTTTTCACGGCCGACATAGACCGCACCGTGCGCCTGGCCGTGGCGGGCCTGCCCGTGGGCACCTACACCGACCCCGAGGGCGACGAGTACGACATTGTGGTGGGCGCGCCCAAAGGCAAGGTGGCCACCCTCGACGCCTTCGACAACCTCTTTGTCAACAATGCCGTGGGTACGCCCATTGCGCTTTCGCAAATGGCGCGCATTGGTTTCGAGACCTCCGCCACGCGCATCAACCACCGCAACAAGACCCGCTTTGTGAAGGTGACTGCCTTCACCAAGGAAGGCGTGCTGGCCAACGACGTGCTCGCCGACGTGGTGCCCCAGCTCAACGCGATGGCGCTGCCGGCGGGCTACGGCTACCAGCTTTCGGGCGAAGCCGAAAACGAAGGCGATGCCTTTGGCGGGAACTTCCTGACCGTGATTCTGCTCACCGTCTTCCTCTTCATCGCCGTGCTCATCTTGCAGTTCAAGACGTTCAAGGGCATTCTGATTGTGCTGTCGGTGATCCCTTTGGGGATGATCGGCGGGGTGAGCATGCTCTGGCTATCGGGCAACCCCATGTCTTTTATCGCCATCATTGGCTTTATCGGGCTGGCGGGGATCGAGATCAAAAACTCCATCCTGCTGGTGGACTTCACCAACCAACTGCGGAAGGAGGGCGTGGCCCTGCACGAGGCCATTGCCCAGGCGAGCGAAATCCGGTTTCTGCCCGTGGTGCTCACCGCCCTGACAGCCATCGGCGGGTTTATTCCCCTGGCGCTCAACAGCAACCCGCTGATCGCTCCGCTGGCCCTGGTGCTCATCGGCGGTTTGCTCAGCAGCACGTTGCTGTCGCGGATCGTGACGCCGGTGATGTACAAACTCATACCGCCCACCATCGAAATGGATAAAGCGCTGGCGGCAACCCCCGCCATTGCCTGAAACGGACGCCTAAAGTTCATAAATTAAAATGCTTTCTATGAAAATTTGTAGTATGGTCATCGGTGCGCCATCGGGCATAGGAAAGGCAAGCGGGCAGTGGGCTTCTCAAATAGGTTGGTGTCGCCCTTGCCCTGCGCAATCACGATGAGATTCAAAAATCAACTGGCCTGTCCACGCGGTACAGCACCAGAAACCCTAAACTAAAATCCCATGATGTCCTTCTTTGAAACCCTCAAGCTGCGCAGCGAATGGCTCTTTTATTTCGGTGCCTTTTTTCTGGTGGCCGCCGTGGGTTGCCTCGCCCTGATGGCGCTCACGTCCCATCAGGTGCTGGGCGTACACGCGTACCTGAAGCCGTTCAAGTTTCTGGTGTCGTCGGCCATCCTGAGTTGGTCGCTGGCCTGGTACGTCGGCTACCTGGGGCAGCGGAGCGATATTGCCATCGCCGTGTGGATCGTCATCGTCAATTTGTGCTTTCAGGACATCTACATCCTCACGCAGGCCGCCCGGGGCATGCTGTCGCACTTCAACATCAGCACGCCCCTCTACACGGGCATGTACAGCCTGATGGCGGTGAGTTCGTCGGTACTGACGCTGGCCGTGCTCTACGTGGGCCTGCAATTCTGGCGGGGGAGCTTTCCGGAGTTGCCCGTCCATTACCTGTGGGCGATACGCCTCGGATTTGTCATTTTCGGGGTTTTTGCCTTCCAGGGCTTCATCATGGGCGCACGCCTGTCGCACACCGTCGGGGCCGCGGATGGCGGCGCAGGCCTGCCCATTGTCAACTGGAGTCGTCGCTTCGGCGACCTGCGCATTGCGCACTTCGTGGGCATGCACGCCTTGCAGGTGTTGCCCTTGCTTGCCTTCTACTGGCTGCGCAGCACCAAAGTCACGGTGGTGCTGAGCGCGCTTTACCTCCTGCTGGCGGGCTTTACCCTGGTGCAGGCCCTGGCGGGCAAACCGCTCCTGCCGGCGCGCAGGCCACCTGCGCTTTCCAAGACCCATCCCTCCACCTAGGCGATCGGGCAAAAGCAAACCTGAAAGTCGGCACTCGGAAGCGGGTTACTCTAGTTGTATTCCTGGTCAGAAATGGCTGATCCGGCCAAACGCCCGGCCGTTGGGTAGGAAAATTGAAACCATGAAATCACCCCAAATACCGCCTATTTTATTTGTGCCCGGCGCTTTGAATGGGGGTTCAATCTGGCGGGACAATTTCATGCCCTTTTTTGAGAATGCAGGCTTTCAGGTGGATACCCTGGACTTTCCAAGCCACGGCGCCCGGGGATTGAGGAGGCAACTGCTCACCCTGGGTAATTATCGCCAACACCTGGTACAAAAAATCAAGGGTTTGGCCAGCCCACCGGTGCTCATTGCCCATTCGCTCGGGGGGCTGATCGCCCAGCAAGCGATGTACGTAGTTCCGGTTTCGGCGGTAGCTTTGCTGTCGCCCGTGCCGCCCGACGGGTTGTGGCGCAGCATGATTTCCCTCATGCGCCGTTCGCCGATGAGCACCGCCAAAATGCTGGCAGCTATCACCGACGCCCGGCTAACCCGCGCGGGGTCAGCGCCGATGGGGATGTTTTCGGATACATCAAACCCAGAAAAGATGGCGGAAATGACCGCGCAACTTCGTAGCGAGTCCTTGCTGGCGTTGGCACAATCGCTTCGTCAGCCACTTCCATCCGAAAAGGCCCCGGTGCCTATCCATTTTTTTGGCGCTACGGGTGACTTGATCATTCCCGCCAATGAGGTGGCGCGGGCGGCCAGGTTCTATGACGCCCCGGTAACTATTTACGAAGGCATGAGTCACGCCTTTCAAGTAGAAAACGAGTGGAAAAAGATTGCTGATGATATCCTTGGTTGGCTAAAAAAGGAACACCTGGCCGGTGTCAGCCCCTAGCGAATCCGCTCAATTGTATTTCAGCTTCTTAGAAGAGGCGCATTCCTTCAGGCTTGAATCTTCTAATTCAGTGATGTATCCACGCTGTTTTTGAAGTCACCCCATGAAATCAAGGTGGGCCATCGCAGACCGCCCACCCGAAAACCAGCTCGCAGTGGGAACTTCGGCCAGCCAGTCCGTGGGTAACGGGCAAATCCGCAGTGCGCGCCGAAGCGGCCGGACAGCGCGGCACCCGGTGGCAGAAGCGGGCAAGTCCTGCCCAAGAAGAGGCCCGGCGAGAGGGTTTTTGATCCCACTCGCCACGAAGGCTGTGCGCCGTGTCGGCAAAAGACAGCCGGGTAGCCAGGGGGTGCGAGCGTGCCCGGCAGGCCTTTTTATCGCCTGAAAATCAGCCCGTTACGCCCTTGTTTTTATCCGGGGATACCCGAAAGCCAATCAGTCTTTTATGCGTCGTAGAGGCTATAAAGCTTGTTTTTTAGCGGTGAAAGCTGCGCCGCTTCAAACCCGGATTTTGGGCCCTAGGAACATTTATTTTGTCCCTTACCATGCACATTGCTTGGTCGTAGCGCTTACATTTTCTGCACATTCGACCGAGACAATCACTCCGGTCATTTGTTCCACCAACCTACCATTGTTTGTATGCTCCACCAATACCATGCGCTCGGTGTCTGTCGGCACTGGCTATTATTGTTCGCGTCGCTGTGGCTGGCCAGCCCGGCGCAGGCGCAAGACCTGAATATTTCCGGGCGCGTCACCGACGAGACCCAGCAGCCCTTACCCGGGGTGCAAATTGCCATCAAGAATAGTGGCCAGGGCACCGTCACCGATGCCAGTGGCTTCTACAGCTTGCGCACGGACGATCCCGATG
>DAIMZG010000038.1:0-13657 GCA_036734065.1 Catalimonadaceae bacterium | reverse complement strand
AGACGCAAGCCCGCGTCCGGCAGATCATGGACAGCCTCTACACCACCGGGCCGGATGGTTTGCCGGGCAACGAAGACTGCGGGCAGATGTCGGCCTGGTACGTGTTCAGTGCGCTGGGTTTCTATCCGGTCAATCCGGCGAGCGGCCAGTATGCGTTGGGCAGTCCGCGGGTGCAGCGGGCACGGATTGCGGTGGGCGAAGGGCGTTTCTTCACCGTAGAGGCCGAAAACAATGCGCCAACGCACGTGTACGTCCGCGCGGCGTACCTCAACGGCACCCCGCTCCGGACGCCCTTTTTGCAGCACGACGATTTGATGCGGGGCGGAACCTTGCGGCTGGTAATGGGCGATCAGCCTGACCTGGATTGGTGGGAATAGCCGTGAGCACAGCGGTGGAAGGCGTTATGGTTTCGGAGGGAATCGTATTTGCACATTTCTAGATTGGAAGACGTAATGTATTACGTCTCTAGGGGGGGCACATTCGCACATCCCCACATCCGCCGCACATCGGGGAGAGACGTAATGTATTACGTCTCTACAGGGGGCACATTTGCACATTTGCAAATCCCCATATTCGCACATCCCCACATTTACACATCAACTAATTAACTCATCAGCTAATTGACCAACCGCGCCGCTTCCTGGTACAGGGTCTGGAGCACGGTCTGGCCCACGACGCCCAAGGTGGTCGGGTCAATGTTTTCGAGGGTGTCGTCGTGGGTGTGCCAGGTGTGGGTGAAATAGTGGTCGTAGATGGGGTCGTAGTGGATGATGTCAATCGTCGGGATCTTGATGATCGTATTGATGTAGTAATGATCGTCAATGATGCCGCTGGCGGGTTCGTTGCGAAAGTAGCCCCCGTGGCCCAGCCGCTGGCCGATGTCCCAGACGCGGCGCATCACCGAAGGGGCGTAGCGCATGGAGGTTTCTTCGAGCATAAAGCGGGCGTCGCGCCCCCCGACCATGTCGAGCAGAATGCCGTAATAGGCGCTGTAGCCCGGCACGTGCGGATTGCGCGCCCAGTGCTGTGAGCCCAGGCACCAGGCATCGGGCTGGCGGTCGCCACTCTGGCGATGGTCGGGCGGGCCGTAGTCTTCGGCATCGAAGAAGATAATGTCTAGGCCCAGGTCGGCCGAAAAGGCCGTGTCGGCCCCGATCAGCCGGGCGACTTCGAGCAGGACGGCCACGCCGCTGCCCCCGTCATTGGCCCCCAGGATCGGCTCGTCGCGGCGGCTTTCGTCTTCGTCGTGGTCGGCAAAGGGGCGCGTGTCCCAGTGGGCGCAGAGCAGCACGCGCCGACGGGCCGTGGGGTTGATCGTCCCGATAATATTGCGCGACTGCAGGGCCGTGCCGTCGAAGGCCGTGGCCACGAAGGCCTGTTCCTGGACAGCCCAGCCGTAGCGGCGCAGTTCGCGCAGGAGGTAGTCGCCGCAGCGGCGGTGGCCCTCCGAGTTGGGCACGCGCGGCCCGAAGGCCACCTGGGCTGCCACCTGGGCGTAGGCCGAATCGCGCGAAAAGGCGGGTGTGGGCACCAGCGGCTCGGCGGTGCGGGCAGGGATTGCGGTTTGCTGTTCTTGGCCACCGCCGCAGCCCACCAGCAGCGACACGGCCAGCCACAGCCCCCAGGTGCAGGAAACAAGGTATCGGTTCATTCTTCGTAGCTCCAGCTTATATCCGTTTTGCCGTCGCGAATCAGCAGGCCGCTGGCCCGAAAGCGGGCGCGGATGCGGTCCACGGCGTCGTAGTCGCGGCGGCTTTTGGCTTCGCGATACGCTTCGAGCAGCCCTTCGATCAGCGAATCGTGGTCTTCGGGCGTCTCTTCCCGCAAGCCCAGTACGTCCGTAACGAACTGCACGTACGTTTCTTTTGCCCGGCCAAAAGCGGCCGCCGACACCTGGGCCAACTGGTCGGGTTGGGTGGCAAAGGTGTTGATACGTTTGAGCAGGTTGAACAGGGCCGCTAGCGCCACGGCCGTGTTGAAGTCGTCGTTGAGGCCTGCGTAGCACTGGTCGCAGGCATGGTGCAGGGCCTCGTCGGCGGGTTGGGGTTCGGTGGGGCCGTCGGCAGGGTGCGTCAGCGTCTGCAAGGTGCGCAGGCCGTTGATGATGCGGCGGTAGCCCTTGCGGGCCGACACCAAGGCCTCGTTGGAGAAGTCGAGGGTGCTGCGGTAGTGGGCCTGCAGGGCGAAGAAGCGCACCGTCATGGGCGAATAGGCCCGTTCGAGCAGGGCGTGGTCGCCGCTGAAGACCTCGTGCAGGTTGATGAAGTTGTTAAGCGAGCGGCCCATCTTCTGGCCATTAACCGTCACCATGTTGTTGTGCATCCAGTAGCGGACGGGCGCGTGGCCGTGGGCCGCCTCGGCCTGGGCAATTTCGCATTCGTGGTGAGGGAACATCAGGTCCATGCCCCCGCCGTGGATGTCGAAGTGCGTGCCCAGGTACTTGCTGCTCATGGCCGTGCATTCGAGGTGCCAGCCCGGAAAACCCTCGCCCCAGGGCGAAGGCCAGCGCATCAGGTGCTCGGGCGTGGCCCGTTTCCAGAGGGCAAAGTCGAGGGGGTTGCGCTTTTCCTGCTGGCCGTCGAGCGTGCGCGTGTTGGCCAGCAGGTCTTCGATCACCCGCCCCGACAAAATGCCGTAGGGCTTTTCCTTGTTGTATCGCTGCACATCGAAATACACCGAGCCGTTGGCCTCGTAGGCCAGCCCGGCGGCCAGGATGGCCTCCACCAGGGCGATCTGCTCAGAGATGTGGCCCGAGGCGCGCGGCTCAATGCTGGGCCGCCGCACGTTGAGCCGGTCCATGTCCTGGTGGTAGCGCTGCGTATAGCGCTCGACCACCTCCATCGGTTCGAGCTGTTCGAGCTTGGCCTTGCGGGCAATTTTGTCTTCGCCCGCATCGGCCTGCTCGTCGGTGAGGTGGCCTACGTCGGTGATGTTGCGCACGTAGCGGACGCGGTAGCCCCGGTGGGTGAGGTAGCGCAGCACCACGTCGAAGGTGATGGCCGCCCGGGCATGGCCCAGGTGCGCCTCGCCATAGACGGTCGGGCCACAGACGTACAAGCCCACAAAAGGCGGGTTGAGGGGCTGGAAAGGTTCCTTACGGCGGCTGAGCGTATTGTAAAGGACGAGGTCGGAAGTGGACATGGGCGCAAATATAGAGAATGGGCGGGTTTGGGGCGCGCAATGTGCGTAGGGTCTGGGTAAGGGCGTGCTGGGTGGGGAGGCATGCGCCCGTTGACGCCCGCGTCCGGTCCGCTAGAGACGTAGCATGCTACATCTCTACGTTCAATCGCAGCTCACCACCTTCTATTAACCACATGAAAAAATATATGATAATAAAATATTAAAATTAATTATAATAAAAATTATTCCTTAGAAAATACGTTTTCTTCGTAGAAATTTTTTAAAAATTAAAATATTGCTAGATTTGGGCTTAAATCTAAGAATAAGAAGACAAACTTATGGATTTCAAAGATCAACTCAAACAACTAGGCGACCGAATAAACAAGCTAAAAAGTCAAATCCAGACCGAAGAGGCGACGAAAAATGCTTTTGTAATGCCCTTTTTGCAAATATTAGGTTATGACGTGTTTAATCCTTTGGAAGTCGTTCCGGAATTTGTTTGTGATGTAGGCATCAAAAAAGGTGAAAAAATAGATTACGCCATTTTTAAAGACGGTGATCCCACCATCCTAATAGAGTGCAAACATTGGGCACAGAACCTAAATATCCATGATGGACAGTTGTTGCGATATTTTCACGTTTCAAAGGCAAAGTTTAGCATTTTGACTAATGGCATCTTGTTTAGGTTTTATTCTGATTTAGTTGAGTCGAATAAAATGGATGAGAAACCTTTTCTTGAAGTTGATCTGACAGACATAAAAGACAATCAGATTGAAGAACTTAAGAAATTTCATAAAGCAAACTTTGATGTTGAGAGCATTATAAACACAGCTAGTGAATTAAAGTACACGATTGAGCTTAAACACCTTCTTCAACAAGAATTGACCGATCCTTCTCCCGATTTCGTTCGACATTTTGCAAGAAAGGCATATCCCGGAGCCATTACAGCCAGAGTGTTGGATCAGTTTACCAATCTTGTCAAAAAATCTGTCCAACAGCACATTTCGGAAATAATTACAGAGCGGTTAAAAAAGGCATTGAATAAGGAAACGCAGGAAAATAAAGAGCAGCCCGTGGAAGTAGCGCCTGAGATCAGACCAGAGAGTAAAATTGTCACCACGGAGGAAGAAATAGAAGGATTTATGATCGTGAAAAGCATTCTCAGACAGAAAATAGATGCTAGCAGGATCGTGTATAGAGATGCGCAGACATACTTTTCGATACTGCTCGATAACAACAATAGAAAAACAATTTGCAGGCTCTATTTTAATTCGAACAAAAAGTTTTTTGCAACGCTAGATCAGCAAAAGAAAGAAGTAAAAGTAGAAATTAGCTCGCTAGACGACATTTTCGAATTTACTGGATTGCTGCATTCGATCGTCGAAAACTACGACAAGTCCAAAGAGTCTGCCTGACTTTCTTCAAAAAAGCGTGATGTTAAGGTCTCTGTTTACCAATGAAAAATTCATTCTTTTTATAATCATTGTTAACGGCATCGTTATTTTTCTAAATGGATTCGATCTCTCGGGCAAGTATGATGTGGTACTGTCTTTTCTAGACCATTTTATAACGCTATTATTTTTGGTTGAGCTTTTTGTTAAAATAATTATACACAAAAATGGCTTCTTTAAATCAAGTTGGAATAAATTTGATTTTTTGCTTATCCTCATTTCAATTCCGGATCTAGTTGCCTACTTGATTTCAGCGGATATAAACGAGTTTAGTTACCTGTTAATATTTAGAGTTATTCGTGTTTTCAAGTCGTTTCGTTTCCTGAAATTTGTTCCGGGAATTGATCACTTGATCAAAGGAATACAAAGGTCACTTAGAGCCTCCGTTATTATTCTGCTAGGATTTTCAGTTTATATTTTTATCACAAGCATTTTTTCTTTTTACCTTTTCAAAGAATCTTCATCCGAGTATTTCCCAGACCCTATCACTGCCATTTACACTACTTTCAAACTATTTACCGTCGAAGGTTGGTACGAAATACCCGAAACGATCGCAAGTGGCTTGACACCGACCCTAGCTTTCTTTACGCATCTGTATTTCGTTTTTATGGTGTTGAGTGGCGGAATCCTTGGTCTTTCTCTCGTGAATTCAATATTTGTGGACGCAATGGTGAGTGATAACAATGAGAGTCTTGAACAGAAAATAGACGCGCTCCAAGATAAGATAGATGCGCTCATACGCAGCAGAGGAACGTGACGTGCCCGGATGTAGAAACGTAACATGCCCGGTAGAGACGTAGCATGCTACGTCTCTACTCCACGTCTCTGCGTCTCTACGTTCGCCGTCACACCCGACATGCCACGTCTCTACGTATTACGCCTCTACCGATCATTTCCCCCAACGCCTACGGCCCGCGGGCCGTACATTTCAAGGCAATGAATCTTCGCATCGTCTTTATGGGCACGCCCGAGTTTGCCGTGCCCGCCCTCGAAGCCCTGCTGGCCGACGGGCAATCTGTAGTGGCCGTCGTGACGGCCCCCGACAAGCCCGCCGGACGCGGCCAGCAGCTTTCCGTATCGCCCGTCAAGGCCTGCGCCCTGGCCCACGGGCTGCCCGTGCTGCAGCCCGAAAAGTTGCGCGCCCCGGCCTTCTTGGAGGCCCTACGCGGCTTTGCGGCCGACCTCCAAGTGGTGGTCGCTTTCCGGATGCTGCCCGAAGTGGTCTGGGCCATGCCCCCCCTCGGCACATTCAACCTGCACGCCTCCCTCTTGCCGCAGTACCGCGGCGCGGCCCCCATCAACTGGGCCATCATGCACGGCGAAACCCAAACGGGCGTGACCACCTTCTTCCTCCAAAAAGAGATTGACACGGGCGATCTGCTCTTTCAGGAAAGCGAGCCGATCCACCCCGACGACAACGCCGGCACGCTCTACGAGCGCCTCCGCCAGCGGGGTGCCGGGCTGGTGGTGCGCACCGTCCGGGCCATTGCCGAAGGCACCGTGCAACCCGTGCCGCAGCCTGCGGTGGCCGACTTGCGCTTGGCTCCCAAAATTTTTCGCGAAGACTGCCAGGTTCGCTGGGCGCAGCCCGCCGGGCAGGTGGTCAACTTTGTCCGGGGCTTGGCGCCCTACCCGTCGGCCTGGACGGAAGTTCGGGGCCAGCCCTGCAAGCTCTTCCGCATGGCGGCCCTGCCCGCCGCCGAGCCGCTGCCCCCCGGCGAGTGGGCTACCGACCAGAAAAGCTTCTGGCACGTGGGCACCACTGACGGCCGCGTGGCCATCGAAGAGCTGCAGATGGCGGGTAAGCGCCGCATGTCCATCACCGAATTTCTACGAGGATATACCCTATGATCTTTTCCCTGATTGTGGCTGTGGCCGAAAACGGCGTCATTGGCAAGGACAACCAGTTGCCCTGGCACCTGCCCGACGAGCTCAAATATTTCAAGCAGACCACGCGCGGGCATTGCCTGTTGCTGGGGCGGCGCGTGTTCGAGTCGTTCGGCGGGGTGCTGCCGCACCGTACACACCTGGTGCTGACGCACAATCCGTATTACCACGCGCCGGGGGCGGTGGTGATGCACTCCGTGCGCGAAGCCATGGACTACGCCCGGCAGCACGAGCCGACGGAGGCTTTCTTTTGCGGGGGCACCGACCTCTACGCCACGGCCCTGACCCTGGCCGACAAGCTCTACCTGACGCACGTGCACGCGGCCGTGGAGGGCGACACCTACTTTCCAGCGTTGGACATGCGCCCCTGGCGCGAAGTGCGGCGCGACTACCACCCTGCCGACGCGCGCCACGCCTACGCCTTCACGATGGCCGTGTACGAGCGCGTACCGATTACGGCTGACCTCAGCACCGAGCCTAAAAGCTGATTGGTCGAGCGAGCCGTTGCGCCGCCTGGCACAAAAAAAGCAAAGCCTGCGGGCCTTGCTTTCTCAATAAATCTGGGTGTTGGCAAAGATTCGGGTGCCGGAAGGCTATTCGTTGTCGGGGCCTTCGGTGGGTGCCGCAAAGGGATCGTCCGTAGCACCGCCAGCTTCTTCTTGGGGCAGGGCCTGAGGAGCAAATCCGCGCGACTGCTTGGCGCGCTCGACGTTGATGCTGCGGTTTTCTTCGAAGGTCGGCGTAGCGTTGTTGAGAATAAAACCCGTGCTGAGGGTGAGCACCATAATGGTGATCGAGAAACCCCAGGTGGCTTTTTCCAGAAAATCGCTCGTCCGCTTAACGCCCATCAGCTGGCTGGAGTTGGCGCCGGCAAACTGGCTCGAAAGCCCGCCGCCCTTGGAGTTTTGCATCAACACAATGAGGATGAGCAACAGGCAGAGCACGAGAATGATGCCGATAATGATACTGACGGTTAAGTTCATGAAGATGGGTTTTCGATAGCGGCCATTTGGTCTTCAAAGTACGCCTTTTTTTCGGGGAACTTCAAGATCAGTTGCTGATACATGGCGATGGCTTCGGCCTTTTTGTGCTGCCGAAGATAAATTTTTGCCAGATTTTCGGAGACAAACGCCTGACGAGGCTGTGTGCTGGTCGAGGCAAGGTCTTCCTTGTTTTCAGGAACTTGTTCGGGGTCGAGCCGTCGCAGACGGGGCGTGAACTGAATGAAGCGGTCAATGAGCTCCTGCTGAGGATGAGCAGTGTCCAGGGGCGTTTCCCGAATAGACTCGGCACTTTCGTGAGCTTGGCGGCGCTGGCGGCTCACCTCCAGTTCGCGGGCCAGTTCGTCGAGAATATTTTCGCCCGCAGCCACGGCGGGTGTTTCGGCCGGGGGCAAGGCCGCGACGGGTGCCTCGGCCGGGGGCAGGGCCGCGACGGGTGCTTCGGCCGGGGGCAAGGCCGCGACGGGTGTTTCGGCTGGGGGCAAGGCCGCGACGGGTGTCTCGGCTGGGGGCAGGGCCGCGGCGGGTGCCTCCAAAGCAGTTTCGTGGTTTCTATGAGGGTCAGCCTCGCAAAGGCGACGCAAGACCTGGCGGCTCGGCAAGTGAGCGGCGGCCTGCTGACAAACGGCCACGGCTGCCTGGGGATTGTCGAGTGTGGTGGCCCGGGCCAGCAACGCGTGGGCAGCCGCAAAATAGGGATAGGTCTCGACTAGCTCGCGCAGGGCCGCTCGGTGAGCCGCCGTAACGGCCTCTGGATGACGAACCAGGTGATGTAGGGTGGCACTGTCCAATCGGGCGGATGTTAAGGTGTCCTGACAAGACTCGTTACCAATTGGCTACCGAGCGGTTAAAGACATCCAAGATAATACGTTCGTTGATAATTTCGATCAGTCCCTGCTCGACGGCCTGGGGGTTTTGCCCTTCCGGGAAGTCTTCGTAAGCTGAAAAAACGGACTCAAAGTTCTGACTTTCGTCTTTTGTATTGACAAAACGGACATTCACGGCAATGGTTAAGCGGTTGAGGGCCGCATTTTCGAGGGCATTGGCCTGGGGCGACACGGGCGTAAAATCGTAGCGCGTGATCGAGCCATCGAGCTGGAGGTCGCCCTCATCGTTGGTGAGGGCCAGGGTCGTGTTGCGCTGAAAAAACTCGCGCATGTCTTCGGTGAACGACTGGCTCAGGATAGGTGGCCCGGCCCCGGTGTCGTCAATAAACCGCTGGATAGACACCGTCTTGATATCGGGCGAAATGTTGGTGCCCGTAAAAGAATATACGCCGCAGCCCGTTAGCCAGAGGCTGCATACCAAAGCCCAGCTCCAGTATTTATTCATTCTCGATTTCATACTGTTTTATTTTTCGGTACAACGTACGCTCCGATATCCCCAAATCTTGTGCCGCGTGTTTGCGTCGGTGGTTGTGCTTGCGCAGCGCCTTGATGATCATCTCCCGCTCTTTTTCTTCGAGGCGCAACGACTCGTCCTCCGGCTCGTGCACCACGTCTTCGACGCGGTCGTAGCGCAGGTTCGTGTTTTTGGGAACCGGGCGAGAATTGCGGGCCGCCTCCAGCAAAAAGGGCTTCAGCATCGGTTCGGTGGTGGGCTCGGTGCTTCGCTCAAAATCGTGTCCCGACATTTCGTCGAACAAGTCGCCGTGCCGCTTGAGCACTTCGTGGCCGTTGTCGTCCGACTGCAACAGCCGAAACACCAACGCCTTGAGTTCGCTCATGTCCTTTTTCATGTCGAAGAGCACTTTGTAGAGCAGCTCGCGCTCCGTAAACTGCGGGTCGGCCTGCACGTCGCGCAGCAGGGCGGGCAGGCGCGGGGGCGATTTGGGCAAATATTTGCGCAGCACGGCGGCCGTTACGTCGCGCTCCATTTCCAGCACCGACATTTGCTCGACCAGGTTGCGCAACTGCCGGATGTTGCCCGGAAAGTCGTAGCTCAGCAGCAAGGCCTTGGCCTCGTCGTCGAGGCGGATGGGCTGTACGCGGTAGCGTTCGCCAAAATCGCCCGCAAACTTGCGAAACAGCAACTCGGGGTCAGTGCCCCGCTCGCGCAGGGGCGGTACGTAGATGGGCACCGTGTTGAGGCGATAGTAGAGATCTTCGCGAAAGCGACCTTTCTGCACGGCTTCCAGCAAATTGACGTTGGTGGCGGCCACCACCCGTACGTCGCTCCGCTGCGGCTTCGACGAACCCACGCGCATGAAATCGCCCGTTTCGAGCACGCGCAGCAGCCGGGCCTGCGTGCCCAGGGGCATCTCGCCAATTTCGTCCAGAAAAATGGTGCCCCCGTCGGTCACTTCAAAGTAGCCCTTGCGGGCATCGGCCGCGCCCGTAAAAGCGCCCTTCTCGTGGCCGAACAATTCCGAGTCAATGGTGCCCTCGGGAATGGCCCCGCAGTTAACCACAATAAATGACCCGTGCTTGCGGGCACTAAGTTGGTGAATGATCTTGGAGAAAGACTCTTTGCCACTGCCACTCTCGCCCGTGATGAGCACGCTCATGTCGGTAGGGGCCACCTGCACGGCTACCTCGATGGCGTAGTTAAGTTGGGGCGCGTTGCCCACAATCTCGAAGCGCCGCTTGACGCTCTGTACTTCTTCGGCGTTCATACGCGCGCTGCGTTTAGGTCCCCGTGCGGGGACAATGACTTATTTTTCGGGCAGCACGGCCTCTATCTGGCCGAGCTTTTTTTCCGAATAGGCACCCGTGGTCTGGTACACCACCTTGCCCGCTTCGTCGAGGACGTAGAAGTAGGGCGTATCCTTGCCTTCCAACCCCAGGGCTTCTTTGTATTCCTTGATCGAGCCTTTGTAGATCATCACGTGGGGCTTGAGCGCTTTGTCGAGTTCTTTATTGAGCTTGTTTTCGACCTTGCCGGCCGCCGCGCCTTTTATGCCGCTCAGCATCGGGACAAAGTAGATATTCACGTCGTACGAGCCGCTGACATCCCACATGGATTTGTTCTTGCTGATGAACGTATCGAACACGGGCTGAAACCACGTTTCGAGGTCATCTTGCGACTTCTGCGAGTAGGCCAGGCCCACGAGGGTGTATTTGCCCTTGGCCACGGCGGGCAGCGTCACTTGTTGGCCCGTCAGGGTTTTGCCTTCTATGTCGGGAAACGTTTGTCCCGTCTGGGCTTGTACGTTCAGGACTAGCCAACAGAGGGACAGGGCCAGCGACCATTTTGCGTTGCGCATAAGATTAGTAAGAAAATCGTGAAGGAATGTGAGCTAGGCAATCACCTCGCCGAAGAGGGTGGCGGTGGTGCAGCGGTCAATTCGTACGGACACGTACTGGCCGGACTGCAGTTGGCCGCGGTCGAAGATCACCATGTGGTTCTGATCGTCGCGGCCGCAGAGCTGGGCGTCGGAGCGGCGCGAAGGCCCTTCGATGAGCACCCGCACCGTGCGACCCACCCACCGATCGTGGCGGCGGAGCGAATGCTGGTTCTGCAGGGCGATAATCTCCTGCAAGCGTCGCTTCTTGACGGCCAGGGGCACGTCGTCGGTCAGCTTGCGGGCGGCCAGCGTGCCGGGTCGCTCCGAGTAGTAGAACATGTACGAGAAGTCGTACACCACCTCGTCCATCAGCGCGAGCGTCTGGCCGTGCTCTTCTTCCGTTTCGGTGCAAAAGCCCGCGATCATGTCCGACGACAGGCCGCAATCCTCACCCAGAATACGCCGGATGGCCGCCACCCGCCCCAAGTACCAGTCCCGGTCGTAGGTGCGGTTCATCACGTCGAGCACGCGGCTGCTGCCGCTCTGAGCCGGCAGGTGAATATATTTGCAGATGTTGCGGTAGCGGGCCATCGTGTGCAGCACCTCGTCGGTCATGTCTTTGGGATGCGAGGTCGAGAAGCGCACGCGCAGGTCGGGGCTGACCTCGGCCACAAGGGCCAGCAACTGCGCAAAGTTGATGCGCTCGTCGCTGCCTTGCCAACGGTACGAGTCCACGTTTTGGCCCAGCAGGGTCACTTCTTTGTAGCCATTGGCCACCAAGTCGCGGGCCTCTTGCACGATGGAGTGCGGGTCGCGGCTGCGCTCGCGCCCCCGCGTGAAGGGCACCACGCAGAATGCGCACATGTTGTCGCAGCCCCGCATGATGGAGATAAAGGCCGTGACGCCGTTGCTGTTGAGGCGCACGGGGCTGATGTCGGCGTAGGTCTCGTCGCGCGACAGAAACACGTTGACGCCCTTTTGCCCAGTTTCGGCTTCGGCCAGCAGGCGGGGCAGGTCGCGGTAGGCGTCGGGGCCCACCACCACGTCCACGATCTGTTCTTCTTCGAGCAGTTGCTGCTTGAGGCGCTCGGCCATGCAGCCCAGCACGCCCACAATCAGGTCGGGTTGTTGCTTCTTGAGGCCGCGCAAGCGTTGCAGGCGGTGGCGGACTTTCTGCTCGGCATTGTCACGAATTGAGCAGGTATTGAGGAAGACCACGTCGGCACCTTCGGGTTGGGCCGTGGTGGTGTAGCCCTCGTTGGCCAGAATGGAACTGACAATCTCGCTGTCCGAGAAATTCATCTGGCAACCGTAACTTTCGATGTACAACTTGCGGGCACCCGCCCGGGGCGCTTCGCGCGTGGTGCGAGCTACGTCACAATTCTCGGCCGCAGGGTCGGCGGCGGGTAAAATGTCAATGTCTGCGATCGCCTGTTTCATCAAGAAAAATTTTGGGTTGCAAAGATAACCAAAATCGTGACAAAGTGTCAGGCCAAGATGATTAAGCTAAGGTCAGGAAGAAATCGGGGCAGGCATCTGCTGGGGAAAGGCCTCGCGTAAGGCGCAGGCCAGCACCTGGTAGGTTTGCTGGCGCAGCTGGGGCAGATCGTCGAGGGTGAGGCCCTCGGTGGTAATGGGCGCGTGGTAGTGCAGGCGCACACGCGGCTGCCAGCGGATCAGGAAGCGGCCGTCATCGGGCAGTACGCGCCAGTTGTCGTAGATCGTGACGGGCACAATGGGCACTTGCTTTTCGATGGCCAGCCGGAAAGCGCCGTCCTTAAACTTGCCCATTTGCGGATGGGGGAGGCTGGGGATGCCTCCTTCCGGAAAAATAATCAGGCTGCCACCCCGGTCAATGACGTCGGCGGCTTTTTGCAGGCTGCGGTAGGCGCTGGTGCGGTGGCCCCGCTCGACGGGGATGTGCAGGTTGCGGAAAAACCAGCCGAACAGCGGAATGCGCCCCAGCGAGGCTTTGCCCATATAGACAAAGTAACCCGGCATGCGGCTGGCCGTAACGGGAATGTCAAGGTAGGAAGTGTGGTTGGGGCAATAAATACAAGGCCGGGCGCGGCGCGGCACCTCTTCGCGAATGCGCAGGGGCAGGCCACTGATCGGAAAAAACAGCGTCGCCCACAGGCGGATCAGCGCGCCGCCGTAGCGATGCCAGGCGGGCCGCTGGGCACTGAGCCAAAACAGGGGAAATAGCAGGATGAATATCCCGCAAAACCAGAAGGCACAGTAAAGGCTGTACGCGCGTCGCAGCATATTTTCACGCTTATTTTTCAACCTCACATTTACTTTTTTCAGTGTTTCCACGCGGCATTTATCCCTTTCTGAAAGGATGCCCAATAAGTTAAAAGACGTTAATAACGGCTATTTCATGCAAAAAAAGAAGGCACTTATTGCCGGCGCGTCCGGCCTGGTGGGCGGACACTGTCTCCGCTATTTGTTGCAGGACGACGAATACGAAGCCGTCGTCAGCATTGGGCGGCGCATCTTGCCCATCACGCATCCTAAGCTGACGCAAGTAGTGGTAGATTTTGATCGTCTCGGTGAGCACGGCGAAGCCCTGGCGGCCGACACCGTGTTTTGCTGCCTGGGCACTACCTTGCGCCAAGCGGGCAGCCGTGAGCAGTTCCGCAAAGTGGACTTCGAATACATCGTCCGGTTGGCCCAACTCGCCAAACAACAGCAGGCGCAGCAGTTCCTGGTGCTCTCTTCGATGGGGGCCGATGCCGACGCCGTTTTCTTCTATGCCCGCGTAAAGGGCGATACTGAAAAGGCCCTGACGGGACTCAACTACCGCAGCTTGCACATTTTGCGGCCGGCCTCGCTGGCGGGCGACCGGCGCGAGTTTCGCCTGGGCGAGCGCATTGGCTTGTTTTTATTGAAAACTGCAAAGCCTTTGCTGCCCAAACCGTACCGCCCCATCGAGGCCCAAGCGGTGGCCAAGGCCATGCTGGTGGCGGCCA
>DAIMZG010000037.1:0-13976 GCA_036734065.1 Catalimonadaceae bacterium | reverse complement strand
ATGATGCAGGTGCCCTACTTGCGGTCGTACGCGCAGAAAGACCGCTTGCGCCAACAGGCACGCCGAACGGCCCTTTCGTCGCGCAAAGACCACTGGCCGATCTATTTGCGTGAGGGCTACGCAGTACAGAAGCGGCCCACGGATGTGCACCCCTCTTTTGCGTACCGCAACGTGCAGCGGATCGAGTCGCCCGAAAAGCGGGCCAAGGCGCGGGATAAAGCCGTCCGGCAAGCACGTCGCCAGGGGCAAAAAGAAAACTGGGCGCCTCACGAACGTCAAAAGTCCGTACCGCCCCGCTACGATCGTTCGGTAGAAAGGGCCCTGTGGTACGATTGATCAACATTTTGACGGAAGGGCCGTTGGAGAGACCGAACATCTTTTTGCTATGAACTGGCTTCCCTTCGACCAACCGATTATCCTGGATCAAATATGCGATCAATCGCATATCCAACCCGTCCTTATCTTCAAGCACAGCACGCGTTGCGCCATCAGCAGCATGGCCCTCAGTCGGCTCGAACGCGAGGACAACCTCGAAATACCCGCCTACTTGCTGGATTTGGTGAAGTTTCGGGCGCTGTCCAACCAGGTGGCCGAGCAGTTTTCGGTGGCGCACGAGTCGCCTCAAGTGCTGCTCATCTACCAAGCAACGGCCGCTTTTCACGCTTCGCACTACGAGATCAGCGCGGCGGCCGTGCGGGCCGCCGTGGCCGAGCTAGCCCCGGGCGTCTAACCGCTGCACCCCTGCTTCGCTGAGCAGGTATTCTTCGCCACTTTCGGCACAAACGGCCAGGCCGTTGCCATCGAAGTGCAGACGCTCGCCGACGGCGCTCATCCAGCCCACGTGGCGGGCCGGATTGCCCGTAACCAAGGCATAGGGCAGCACGTCGCGGGTCACGACGCTGCCCGCCCCGACGAAGGCGTAAGCCCCGAGCCGTACGCCGCACACCAACGTGGCGTTGGCCCCAATGGTGACGCCTTGCGCCAGCCAAGTTTCTCGAAACGCGTGCTTGCGCGAAATGGCGCCGCGCGGATTGCGCACGTTCGTGAATACGGCCGAAGGGCCGATAAATACTTCGTCTTCGCACACCACGCCCGTGTAGAGCGAGACGTTGTTTTGCACCCGTACGCCCCGGCCGAGCCGTACGCCGCCCGCCACCAGCACATTTTGCCCCAGCACGCAGGCGGGCCCGATCTGTGCATGGGCCATTACATGGCAAAAATGCCAGATTTTGGTGCCAGCCCCGATTTCGCAGGGTTGATCTACGACGGCCGTAGGATGTATGAAGACGTTTTCCAACATAAAAAACTAAAAAAGTATAGACCTAAAAAAGTATGCACATTAGGGAACAAAAAAGCTGATCCGCAGGGCGAATCAGCTTTGGTGAGAAGAGGCAGTGCAGTTAGGCGGACACCTTTTCGGCCGCTACTTTCTCTTTGAAGTATTCAAGCGTGATTTTCAACCCTTCGGCCCGCGAAACTTTGGGCTCCCAACCGAGTAGCTGACGGGCCAACGTAATGTCGGGCTGGCGCTGCTTGGGGTCGTCTTTGGGCAGGGGTTTGTAGATCAACTTCTGTGATGTGTTGGTCAGCCGGATAATTTCCTCACCAAACTGCTTGATGGTAATTTCGTCGGGGTTGCCGATGTTGACCGGGTGCGGATAGTCGCTTAGCAGCAAGCGGTAAATCCCCTCGACGAGGTCGTCCACGTAGCAGAAAGAGCGGGTCTGCGAGCCGTCGCCAAACACGGTCAGGTCTTCGCCGCGGAGGGCCTGGCCGATGAAGGCGGGCAACACGCGGCCGTCGTCGAGGCGCATGCGCGGGCCGTAGGTATTAAAAATCCGGATAATGCGGGTTTCCACGTCGTGGTACGTATGGTAGGCCATCGTGATGGCCTCCTGAAAGCGCTTGGCCTCGTCGTACACGCCGCGCGGCCCAACCGGATTGACGTTGCCCCAGTATTCTTCCGTTTGCGGATGCACGTTGGGATCGCCGTACACCTCAGAGGTGGAAGCCACCAGGATGCGAGCGCCCTTGGCCCGGGCCAAGCCAAGCAGGTTGTGCGTACCGAGCGAGCCGACCTTGAGGGTTTGGATCGGCATCTTGAGGTAGTCAATCGGGCTGGCCGGCGAGGCAAAGTGCAGGATGTAGTCCAACTCGCCGGGCACGTGCACAAACTTGGACACGTCGTGGTGATAGAACTCGAATTCTTTCAGGCCGAAAAGGTGCTCGATGTTGTGGAGAGAACCCGTAAGCAGGTTGTCCATCGCAATGACATGATACCCTTCCTTGAGAAAGCGGTCGGCCAGGTGCGAGCCCAAAAAGCCCGCTCCCCCCGTGATTAGCACCTTTTTCTTTTCCATAAACTAAGCCGTGGTTTTGGGTTGCTTGGCCTCGACAGCGCGGCGACCGATGCTGTAGTAACCAAAGCCAAGTTCTTCGAGTTGCGCTACTTCGTAAAGATTGCGGCCGTCGAAGATTACGTTGTTTCTGAGCAATTTGGCCAAACGCTCGAAGTCTGGGGTGCGGAATACGGGCCATTCGGTCATGATCAGCAGGGCGTCGGCACCTTCGGCGGCATCGTACGAATCTTTGGCAAAATAGACCTGGTCGCCAAAAATCTGCCAGACGTTTTCGGCCGCCTCGGGATCGAAAGCGCGTACTTTGGCGCCCTTGTCGATTAGAAACTGGATGTTTTCGAGGGCCGGAGCTTCGCGGATATCGTCGGTGTAGGGCTTGAAGGCCAATCCCCACACGCCGATGGTTTTGCCTTCCAGGTTACCGTCGAAGTAGTCAAGCAGGCGCGGCATCAGGCGCGTTTTCTGCGCGCGGTTCACTTCCATTACCGAGTGCAGAATCTGGAAGTTGTAATCGTAGTCGCCCGACGTTTTGGCCAGGGCCTGCACGTCTTTGGGAAAGCAGCTACCGCCGTAGCCAATGCCAGCGAAGAGAAAGCGCTTGCCGATGCGCGAGTCGGTACCAATGCCCCGGCGGATGTCGTCCACATTGGCCCCGGTGCGTTCGCACAGGTTGGCGATCTCGTTCATGAAGGTGATCTTGGTAGCCAAGAAGGCGTTGGCGGCGTATTTGGTCATCTCGGCCGAGCGCTCGTCCATAAAAATGATGGGGTTGCCCTGGCGAACGAAGGGGGCGTAGAGACGCTCCATCACTTCGCGGGCCCGTGGTGAGGAAGTACCGATGACGACCCGGTCGGGCTTCATAAAGTCCTCGACGGCCACGCCCTCGCGGAGAAACTCGGGGTTGGAAACCACGTCGAAGGGCATACTGGCACCCGCGGCGATCTTGTCATGTACTTTTTCGGCCGTACCGACGGGCACGGTGCTTTTGTCCACCACTACGGTGTAGTCTTCGAGCAAGGGCCCTAGGTCGCTGGCCACGCCCAACACGTATTTTAGGTCGGCCGAGCCGTCTTCGCCGGGAGGTGTGGGCAAGGCCAGAAAGATGATGCGAGCGCCTTTGATGCCTTCTGCCAGGTCGGTAGTGAATTTTAGACGACCTTGCGCAATATTGCGGTCGAAAAGCACATCGAGTCCTGGTTCGTAGATCGTAATTTTGCCGTTGCGCAGGCTCTGTACCTTACGCTCGTCTATATCCACGCAGGTAACTTCATTGCCCGTTTCCGAGAAGCAAGTACCCGTTACGAGTCCTACGTAGCCCGTTCCAATCACAGCAATCTTCATAAATTCGATTTTTATTGATAAAAGAGAAAATATACGCCTGATAACTTTTCAAAAGTAGAAGTAAAGCGCCACAAATACCAACAATGCCCACAATTTTCAGCAAAATAAAGCAAATTTTTACTTTAATTACTGCTATTGCCGCCAGTTTGTCGGCGCAGGCCCAGCCCGAATCAGGTCCGCCTTTGGCCGATCCGGTGTGGTTGCTGTCCGTGCAGGGGGGCGGGGCTTGGCCGGGAGGCGTGTTGCAGCAGCGGTTCGGGACGGCCGCCGCTCTGGGGCTGGGGCTGAGCTACCAGACGGCCCGCGGCTGGCTGTGGGGCGTCGAGGGGCAGTTCTTGTTCGGCAACCAGGTACGTGAAGACGTGTTGCGTGGAATAGCCACCCGCGACGGGTTCGTCTTCGGACGCGACGGGCTGGTAGCCGATATTCGTATTTTTCAGCGCGGATTTATGGCCCCCGTGGTCAAGGCTGGTCGGGTATTTCCTTTGCGCCTGCCCGGTGCCAATGCCAACGCCGGGTGGTGGCTGGCGGGTGGCGTGGGCTGGTTGCAGCACCGCATCCTGATTCAGGACGTGACCCGCAGCGTAGATCAACTCGTGGGGGCATACCGCCGGGGCTACGACCGACTTACGAGTGGGCCGGCCTTCGTGCAGCAGTTGGGCTACCTCTACACGGGCGAGCGCCGAGGGCTTAATTTTTTCGTAGTACTGGAAAGTACGCAAGGCTTTACGCGCAATCGGCGTACGTTTGATTTTGCGGCGGGCCGCCGCCTCGACGAGCCCCGCCTCGACTGGCTTTTTGGCGTACGCCTAGGCTGGATAGTGCCCATCTACCGAAATGCCTCAGATAAGGAGCAATTCTATTATTTTTAATCTCGGATTTGTACGAATGGGCACGTTGCGGCCCTTGCCTCGGAAACCTTCTGTAGCAGATTTACCTTTTGATAGCCGAACAACTTACCTAACACCTCCTTCATGGAACTGACAATTGACACCCCCCAGCTCGACTTCGACCTGACTGAAAGCCAGCAAATGATCGCCCAGATGGTGCGCGATTTCGGCGAGAAAGAAATTCGCCCCTACAGCCGCCAGTGGGACGAAGCCCAGGAGTTTCCCGTTCCTCTTTTCCGGAAGTTGGGCGGACTGGGTCTGATGGGCGTGCTGGTGCCCGAAGCTTACGGCGGGGCGGGCCTGGGTTATTTCGAGTACGTCACGGCCATTATCGAGCTAGCCAAGATAGACCCGTCCATTGGCCTTTCGATGGCGGCGCACAACTCCCTCTGCACGGGTCACATTTTGCAGTTTGGCAACGAGGAGCAGAAGCAACGCTGGCTGCCGCGCCTGGCCACGGGCGAGTGGATTGGGGCCTGGGGCCTGACCGAACCCAACACCGGCTCGGACGCTGGTAACATGCGCACCACGGCCGTCCGCGACGGTGATCACTGGGTGCTCAACGGAAGTAAAAATTTTATCACCCACGGTAAGTCCGGCAACGTGGCCGTAGTGATCGTCCGTACGGGCGAAGTGGGCGACTCGCGTGCCATGACGGCCTTCGTCATCGAGCACGGCACCCCGGGCTTTTCGGCGGGTCGCAAAGAAGACAAGCTCGGCATGCGGGCTTCGGAAACGACCGAGCTCATTTTTCAGGATTGCCGCGTGCCCCACGCCAATGTGCTCGGCCAAGTGGGCGAAGGATTCGTGCAATCGCTTAAAGTGCTGGACGGCGGGCGGATTTCGATTGCGGCCCTCAGCCTAGGCATTGCCATCGGGGCCTTCGAAGCGTCGGTGCAGTACGCCAAGGAGCGCCACCAGTTCAATCGGCCCATCTCCGATTTTCAGGGCGTGGCTTTCAAACTGGCCGACATGGCCACCGAAATTGAGGCGGCCTGGTTGCTGACTTTCCGCGCGGCCGACATGAAAAACCGCGGGCAGGTGGTCACCGAAGCGTCGGCCAAGGCCAAGTACTACGCGTCGGAGGTGTGCGTACGCTGTGGTACGGAAGCGGTACAGATTTTTGGGGGCTACGGCTACACCAAGGACTTTCCGGCCGAGCGTTTCTACCGCGACTCGAAGCTGTGTACGATCGGCGAGGGTACGTCTGAAATCCAGAAGCTTGTTATCGCGCGGAACATCCTGAAAAAGTAGCGTCGCCCAGTCGCAAAGTTTTCGGAGCGGGGCGCCATTTGTACGTGCTCCGCCCTTGTTAATTCGGCCGACGGAAGTTACCTTTGCCGACCATTGTCTTAAAATAAAAAGTTTATATGATTGTTATCAGCGTAAAGGACAACGAATCTATTGACCGAGCTTTGAAGCGCTTCAAGAAAAAGTTTGAGCGCACGGGTGTGCTCAAGGAAGTACGCCGTCGTGCTTACTTCGAAAAGCCTTCTGTCGGCCGTCGGCACGAGAAAATTCGTGCGGCCTATCGGCAGCAGATGCGCGATGAAGAAACGAGCTAATACCTGCCAGCCCGTCGTAGAGGCTAGGTTTTATTCATAAATTCAACCATATTGGTTTTTACGTCGTTCAAGCGTATTACCAATATGGTTGAATCTTTTTTAGAGTACATCGAGTACGAAAAGCGCTACAGTCCGCATACGCTCACTTCCTACCGGAATGACCTGAGTCAGTTCGCGCATTTTTTAGCTACAACTTCGCGCAACGGGCCCGCCGACGCCACGTTCACCGACGTGCGAGGTTGGTTGGTTTCGCTCACCAAAGAGGGCGTAGAGGCCAGTACGATCAGCCGCAAAATGGCCTGCCTGCGCTCTTACTACAAATATTTGCTGCGCGAGGAAGTCATTCGCGACAATCCGATGCAGAAAATCAAAAGCCCCCGCGTCAAAAAGCGGCAACCCGTGTTTGTGCAGGAAGAAAACATCTTGCACCTACTCGACAAGTTTACGTTTCCCGAAGGTTTTGCAGGCCTGCGCGACAAGCTCATCGTCGAGATGCTCTACGGTACGGGCATTCGCCTTTCCGAACTGCTTGGGCTGCAAGAAACGGACATACAATTTCCCGGACAGGTGATCAAGGTGCTCGGCAAGCGCCGTAAGCAGCGGCTTGTGCCCTTGCATACCACCCTGATCACGCTCCTCGAAGGGTATCTGATGGCCAAGCGCACGGCTTTTGAGGGAAAAGCCGATCCGCACCTGATCGTCACGGATCAAGGCGAGGGGGCCTACCCCATGTTCATCTACCGGACCGTGCGCAAGTACCTCGATCAGATCACCACCATCGAGCGGCGCAGCCCGCACGTGCTCCGTCACACGTTTGCTACGCACCTCATGAGTAAAGGGGCCGATCTGAATGCAGTGAAAGACTTGCTGGGCCACGCCAATCTGGCGGCCACCCAGGTGTACACCCACCATTCGCTAGAGCGAATGCAGGAAGTTTTCCGTCAGGCCCATCCCAAAGCCAAACAATAAATTTTCCACGTAACTTTTAACTCCATGAAACTCCAGGTCTATACCGTGCACTTCGATGCCACGCCCGAACTGCTCGATTTTTTGCAAAGAAAAGTAGATAAGCTCGAAACTTTCTATGACCAAATTATCAGTGGCGAGGCGTATCTACGCCACGGTGCCGACACCACCCAGACGTACGTAGCCGAGATCAAACTCTACATTCCGGGCAATTCGCTCTTTGCCAAAGAAGAAGCCACGTCGTTCGAAGAGGCCATAGACCAGAGTACGAATGCCCTGCGGCGACAGCTCAAGAAGCATAAGGAAAAGCTTACGGCCCGTTAGGCCTCCACAAAAAAAGGCGATTCAATTTGAATCGCCTTTTTTTGTGGAGGCCGGGCACTCATAAGCGCTCGGCCCGGATGAGGTCATTGTTGATTTCGGCCAGTACGGTCGGGCTTAGCGGTTTGGTGATGAACTTGATCACGTAGTTGTTGTCGAGAATGCGCTCGATGTCACGCTGGTTGTCCGAGCTGGAAAGGATAACCACTTTGGTGTGGTTGCGCACGGTCAGCGACATTTTTTCAAATTCGTAGAGAAACACAAAGCCATCTACGATGGGCATATTGATGTCGAGAAAAATGAGTTGCGGCAGTTGGGAAGGATCGTCCCGGTGTGCTTCGAGGTATTCAAGTGCTTTTTTGCCCGAGTTTTTGATGGCGATCCGGTCCGAAAAACCAGTTAGTTCGATGATCCGCTTACTGATGAGATTGTCCGTATCGTTGTCGTCAACTAACATGACAAAGGGAGAATCGTGCGGTTTTTTCATACGGGCAGGCTGGGCGAGAGTAGAAGGAGTCACGGGGTAAAGCTAGGAGGCGTGCGGAACATGTGGCCGAAAAAGGTGATTTCTTAAGACATTATCTACGCCGACATAATACACCCTTAACGCACTAAGAGCGTCATATTGTACGTATCGGCGCAAAAATCAAAATATTATACAATAATTCAAAAATAAGTTTTTTTGTTGTAAAACCAAATAGGGTAAAATCTTGCGTATCATTTGGCGGATATGTGTAGATTATGCTTGCCACGCATTTGTAAACGTATTCAAAAGAAATGTTATGTAAGTTTGTTCGAGTATTTGGGCTGTACCAAGGTTGGCACAGCGTGTAAGATTAGTACCTCAATAACCACAACATCACCATGGCAGCCAATACCATTGTAGACCGCGTGGAGGACTTCCTGCATCAGCACGCACCCTTCGACCAGGTGTCTGCCAACAACCTGCGGGAACTGGCCGCCACAATCGAAATTCGTTACTATCGCGAAGGCGAGCGCATATTTACGGAGGGAGAGCAACCACCGCCGTTCTTTTACATGGTGCGCAAAGGGTCAGTGGCCCTGTATCGCGAGAGTCCGACGGCTCGCGAACTGACCGACGAATGCGACGAAGGGGACATTTTCGGGGTGCGCCCCCTCTTTGCCAACGACCGCTACCTGATGACGGCCGAGGCAGCCGAAGAGTCGTTGCTCTACGCCTTCCCGCGCGAGGTGGCCCAGCAACTACTCCGTCGCAATCCGGGCGTAGGGCTGCACTTTGCCTCCGTTTTTGCCTCCAGCTTGCCGCAGCGCGAACGACGGGTTCGCGACGCGGCTACGTCTGCCAGCCAGGTGCGTACCTCCGAAAACTACTTGATGCGGGTAGTGGCCGGGCGCCGGGTGATCCACTGCGCCCCCCATACGCGCATTGCCGATGCGGCCCGCCAGATGACGGCCGAAGGGGTGGGCTCTATCCTGATCACGGACGATGAGCGCCGGCCCCTGGGGATCATCACCGATACGGATTTGCGGCGGTACGTGGTGGCGGCCGAAACGGACATCCGGTCGCAGCCCGTGGCCGATATCATGAGTAGCCCCGTTATCACGACGGTGGCCGAGCAAACCGTGGCCGAAGCCATGCTGGTCATGATCCGCCACCACGTGCACCACCTCTGCATCACCGAAGACGGCACTGCCCAGACGGCCGCCCGGGCCATGATCTCCGACCACGACTTGCTGCTCACGCAGGGCGATCACCCGGCCGTGCTGGTGGTCGAGATGCAGCAGGCCAACGAGTCGGTGCGGCTGCGTAGCCTCTGCGACAAGGCGGCCAACCTCGTACAAGATTATCTGCAAAAAGAAGTATCCGTAGAGTTTGTGGCCAACGTGAGCAGCGAAATCAACGATGCGCTCATTCTGCGGTTGGTAGCGATGCACCTGCAGGCCATGGCCGACGAAGGTTACGAGCGCCCTCCAGGGCCTTTTTGCTGGCTTTCGCTGGGCAGCGAAGGGCGCAAAGAACAACTCCTGCGTACTGATCAGGACAATGCCCTCATCTACGCCGACGACGCGGGCGAGCCTGCGCGGGCCTTCTACCTCGAGCTGGCCCAGCGCGTCACGCAGGGCATGCACCACTGCGGCTTTGCCCTTTGCCCGGCCGATATGATGGCCTCCAACCCGCAGTGGTGTCAGCCACTGGGCCAGTGGCAACGCTATTTCAGCGACTGGATTCGCACGCCCGACGCATCGGCCCTGCTGCGGGCGAGCATATTTTTCGACTTCCGGCCCGTGTTTGGGGACTTCGCGCTGGCCGATACCCTCAAACAGACCATTTTTAAGGCCATGGCGCAAACGCGCGGTTTTTTGCCTTTTTTGGCCAAGAACGCCCTGCAGAACCCGCCGCCGCTGAGTTTTTTTCGGGGCTTTATGGTCGAGAAAAACGGTGCGCACAAAGATGAGTTCGACATCAAGGCGCGCACCCTGATGCCGCTCACCGATGCCGCCCGGGTGCTGGCCTACGACCAGCAACTCCCTCAGTACCTTAGTACCATCGAACGATTTCGCAAGGTGGGACAAGCCGACCCTACCCTAGCCGACGTGTGCGGCGAAGCGGCCGAGGCCTACGGGGCCCTGCTGCGCTTTCGGGCGATGGCGGGCCTACAACGCCAGGACTCGGGGCGCTACCTCAACCCGGAAAAGCTCAACAAGCTAGACCGCCAGCGGCTCCGCAGCATTTTTCAGATTATTGAGCGGGTGCAGGCAGCCCTGACGTCCCGCTACCGCCTCGATTTCTTGCGATGAGAACCTGGCTTAACCTCGGGTGGGCCCGGCTGAAAATGCATTGGGGCCACTATCCGGACTGGATCAACGCGTACGTGTCGGCCCAGGCCCTGCTGGCGGTGCGGCGACAGCCCATCGAAGAAGCGCGCTTTGTTGTGTTCGATGCCGAAACCACGGGCCTCGATCCCAATAAGGATAAAATCATCAGTGTGGGAGCCGTTTGCCTGCAAGGCTGGACGGTGCGCATGGCCGATACCTTCGAGGTGTACGTGCGGCAGTCTGTGATGGGCGAGCGCGACGCCGTGCTGGTACACGGCCTGTTGCAGCGCGACCTGGCCGACGGCCTCGAAGAGGCCGATCTGCTTCGGCAGTGGCTTTCGTATGCGCAGGGCGATGTACTGGTGGGGCACCACGTCTGGTTCGACCGCGCAATTATGAGCCACGCCCTGCGTACGCGGGGCTATTGCCCCCTGCTCAACCCCAGTGTGGACACGTTGCACCTGGCCCGTCGTCTGGAAACCAACCGCGCGCAGGTAGAAGAAGTCAAACCCGGCGACTACACCCTCGAAGCCCTCTGCCAGCGCTACCAAGTACCCATATACGCCCGCCATACCGCGGCGGGCGACGCCATGATGACGGCTCTGCTACTGGCCAAACTGTTGCGCCGGGCGCAGGATCGGGGCTTGCGTACCGTAGGCGATTTGTGCTAACGCAAAAAAGCGCCGACCAAAGGCCGGCGCTTTTTCAAGAAAAACACGGAGTACGACTTAGTGAGCGCCTACAACTTCTTTGGCACCGCGGGGGTAGCGGATGCTCTCGACCAGGTCTTGCACGTCTTGCGGCGGCGGCGGTGTGAGCGAGCTAAATATGAAGGCAAAGAAGATGTGAATGACCATCCCGATGGTGCCGATGCCTTCGGGCGAAACGCCGAGGAGCCAGTTTTCGGGCAGGTTCATTTCGGGGCTTATAAATTTGAAGTACGAGATGTAGCCGATTGTAAAAGTTAGACCGCTGATCATTCCGGCGATGGCCCCCATCTTATTCATACGCTTCGAGAAAATACCCATGATGATGACCGGGAAGAACGAAGCGGCGGCTAGGCTAAAAGCAAAGGCCACCACGGCCGCCACAAAGCCGGGCGGGTTGATACCGAAGTAACCGGCAACCATTACGGCTACGGCCGCCGCAATGCGGGCCGAGCGCAACTCCCATTTCTCGGACATATTGGGATTGATAAAGTTCTTGATCAGGTCGTGCGACACCGAGGTGGAAATGACCAGCAACAAGCCTGCTGCCGTTGAAAGGGCAGCGGCCAGGCCGCCGGCAGCCATCAGGGCGATCACCCAGTTGGGCAGTTGCGCAATCTCGGGGTTGGCCAATACCATAATGTCACGGTCAATTTCGAGCTCGTTGCCCTGCAACCCGGCAGGCACCTGCCCGGCGAAGGGTACGTTGTCATTCTTATCGTTGTAGTACTGAATGCGCCCGTCGCCGTTCTTGTCGTTAAACTGGATCAGCCCCGTTTGTTCCCAGGTCTTGAACCAGGTGGGTACCTGTGAGTACTCGGTATTGCTGACTGTATTGATCAGGTTGGTGCGAGCAAAAACAGCTACGGCGGGCGCCGTGGTGTAGAGAATGGCGATGAACACCAAGGCCAGGCCGGCCGAACTGCGGGCGTCTTTCACCCTGGGTACCGTAAAGAAACGCACGATTACGTGGGGCAAGCCCGCCGTACCGACCATGAGGGCCGCCGTGATGCAGAAAATATCGAAAAGTGACTTGTTGCCAATCGTGTACTGGGCAAAGCCCAGTTCGGCGTGAAGGTTATCGAGCTTGTCAAGCAGGGGCACGCCGTCGGCACCCGAGCCACCAAAGCCCAATTGCGGGATCGGGTTGCCCGTCAGTTGAATAGAGATGAAGATGGCCGGAATCATATAGGCCAAGATCAGTACGCAGTACTGCGCCACTTGCGTGTAGGTGATGCCCTTCATGCCGCCCAATACGGCGTACATAAACACGATGGCCATCCCGATCAGCACGCCCGTGTTGATGTCCACTTGCAAAAAGCGCGAGAACACAATGCCTACCCCGCGCATCTGCCCGGCCACGTACGTGAAGGAGATGAACAAAGCACAGATAACGGCCACCTGACGGGCCGTCTGCGAATAGTAGCGCTCGCCCACAAAATCGGGCACCGTAAACTTACCAAACTTACGCAGGTAAGGGGCCAGCAGCAGGGCCAGCAGCACGTAGCCGCCCGTCCAGCCCATTAGGTACTGCGAGCCGTCGTAGCCCATGAACGAGATCAGGCCCGCCATCGAGATGAACGAGGCCGCCGACATCCAGTCGGCCGCAGTGGCCATGCCGTTGGCCACGGGCGATACGCCCCCGCCGGCCACGTAAAACTCCTTGGTGGAGCCGGCCCGCGACCAAATCGCGATGCCGATGTAGATGGCGAACGTAACGCCCACCATGATATAAATTAAAAGTTGCTGACTCATGGTATTGTGTGTTTGTAGCTTAGGAGAGGGGATGATTATTTTTCGTCCACGTCGAATTCGCGGTCAAGCTTGTTCATCAAATACACGTAGACGAAGATCAGGATGACGAAAACGAAGATGGAACCTTGCTGGGCAAACCAGAAGCCAAGCTTGAAACCACCAAACTGAATGGCGTTGAGCTGCTCGACGAACAGAATGCCGAAGCCGTAGGAAACGATGAACCAGACGGCCAACAGGCCCAGCACGTACCGGATGTTCTTTTTCCAGTAGGCTTGCATACTTGTGTCTTTCATGGAGGTAGGGAGTAGGAGATGAATTATAAGAAGATGTGCGTCTGGAGGATGAGTTCGCCCAACTGGCGATCTACACGACCATCAATATACAAGGGGCGGGTAGAGTATTGCAATGTGAGTTTGCAGTGGTGACCGTCAATAAAATAGTTGAGGCCCGCGTCGTAGAAGTTGCCGCCATCTACGCGCGCTTCCATGTTTTTGCGGGTGTAGCTGGCAAAGGGCTGCAGGCGGCCCTTTACCCAGTTTTTGGGCAGCAACAGCCCCGCTTGGGCGTAGTAGATCTGGCCTGTACCGAGCAAAAGGCGGCCATTGCCAGGCCCATCTTGCGCCCGTTGGCCTTCAGGAAAGGAAGCATCCGTTGTGCCCACATTCATAAGACCCACAAGACGTTGGTAGTTAGGCCCATAGTCGTAGTTCATGGCGGCCCCGTAGAAGGTGAAAGCCATGTTTTGCTCGCCGCCGAAGGGCAGGTCGGCAAACACGTCCACCGAAAGCACCGAAGCGTTGTGGTTGACGAGGGTGGTATCTACCCCCCGTACTTGGCGGCTTTTGGTCGCATTGCCGTGACGATAAAACCCGGCCCCGATGTTGAACACCCGTTTGGTGCCGATATAAGTGCCCACCATAAAGGGTAGCAGGTTCGACTCTTGCTCCAAAAACTCATAAAAAGCGTAGCCGCCATACGAAGGTTGGTTAGATCCTGTGTTGTTATCGACGGCTACGTTAATCGAATTGCGAGCAGGCATCTGGAAGGTCGTAAAAGGCTTGTTGGCGTTAAAGCGGTAGTCAATTCGACCTAGCTTACCTTTGGCGTACACCCCAAACTGGCGGGCAAACTGATCCGAAAGGTCAATGTTGTGCCAGGGGAAAATGGGGCTATCAATCGTCAAAAAATTGAGCGTGCTAGCATTGGTCATGCGCGAGACACCTCCCCAGTAGTGCAGTCCGCCACCGACCGACAGCGTGAAGTTGTTGCGCTCAC